>JBDKHK010000206.1:0-36894 GCA_039797705.1 Bacteroidota bacterium | reverse complement strand
CAAAGAAGCTTAACACTTAAAAATTTATTATTTCCTATAAAATTATTAAAAAGTTTATTTCAAGCATTTTCTGTAATTAGGAATTTTAAACCAGATGCTTGTATTGGCGTTGGTGGTTATGCAAGTGGTCCAGTTTTATTTATTGCAGCTTTGTTAGGTGTAAAAATATTTATCCAAGAACAAAATTCTTATCCTGGAATTACCAATAAAATTCTTTCCAAATTTGCTAAAAAGATTTTTGTAGCGTATGATAATTTAAATCAATTTTTTAATCCGTCTAAAATAATTTTGACTGGAAACCCCGTTAGAAAGGACATCACAGCGACATTGCCAGCCAAACAAGCAGCAGCAAGTTTCTTTGGTTTATCAGAAAATAAAAAAACAATTTTAATTATTGGCGGCAGCTTAGGAGCAAGAACCATTAATGAAGCAATAGAAAAAAATCTTCCATCTTTCACTCAAAATGGGTTTCAAATTTTATGGCAAACAGGAAAAATATACTACGATGGAATTATTGAAAGAACAAAAAACGCAGACTTATCTTCTGTAAAAATTCTCCAATTTATTAAAGAGATGAATATGGCATATAGTATTGCAGATGTTATTATTTCAAGAGCAGGTGCATTGTCTATTTCTGAACTTTGCATTGTAGGAAAACCAACTGTTTTAATACCCTCTCCAAATGTTTCGGAAGACCATCAAACAAAAAATGCAATGGCATTAGTAAATAAAGAGGCGGCTATTCTTTTAAGAGATAATGAAGCAAAAGATAAATTAGGAACAGTCCTGTTGAACTTAATGAAAGATGAAACAACATTGAATGTATTATCTGCTAATATCAAAACATTAGCCAAAACTAATGCAGCAACTGAAATTGTACAAAATATTACTAAAGATAAATGATGAATAAACCATGACTAATTTAGACAACATACAACGTATTTATTTTTTAGGCATCGGTGGCATTGGCATGAGTGCTCTGGCTCGCTATTTCAAACATCAAGGTAAAATTGTTTCTGGATATGATAAAACTCCCACCTCGCTTACTATTGAATTAGAAAAGGAAGGTATTCAAATTACTTATGAAGACAGTTTACAAACTTTAGACAAAGAGGCGCAATTGGTCATTTTTACACCGGCAATTCCAAAAGACCATCAGCAATATAATTGGTATGTACAAAACCATTTCAACATTCTAAAACGAGCGCAAGTATTAGGAATGGTTGCCAATACGATGTTTAATATTTCTATTGCAGGCTCTCATGGAAAAACATCTACTTCATCCATCACGGCACATATTTTAAAAACAGCTAATAAAAATGTGGCAGCCTTTTTAGGTGGTATCGCTATTAATTATAATTCAAATTTTATTTCTGGAAACGAATTTGCTGTTGCCGAAGCCGATGAATTTGATCGTTCATTTTTAAATTTAGAACCCAACATTGCGCTCATTACTTCAGTTGACACAGACCATTTAGATATTTATGGAAATCTTGCTGCAATTGAAGAATCCTTTCATCAATTTTGCAATAAAGTTAGAAGCAATGGTGTAATCATTTCTAATAGTTCTGTAGCAGATAGGATTTTAAATAAATCAGTAAAAAATTACAAATATAGTTTAACCGATAAATTGACTGATTATTATACAGAAAATTTAAAAGTAGAGAAGGGTGCTTATACATTTGATATAGTGCATCCAAATGGAATTATTAAAGACGTAAAATCATATTACGGTGGAAAGCACAACATTGAAAATGCAATTGGAGCGGCCGCAATAGCTTTAAATATTGGTGTTTCAGAAGAAAGTATCAAAAATGCTATTGCTACATTCAAAGGTGTAAAAAGAAGATTTGAAACACCTATTAGAAATGAAAAAATAGTTTATATAGATGATTACGCACATCATCCAAGAGAATTAGATGCGGTAATTTCGGCAGCAAAAGAATTATACCCAACTAAAAAATTAACGGTCATATTTCAGCCTCATTTGTATTCTCGTACGCGCGATTTGTGTGACGAGTTTGCAGCCTCCTTGTCAAAAGCAGAGGAGCTAATTTTATTAGATATATATCCAGCTCGCGAACAACCAATGGAAGGAGTAACCAGTCAAATAATTTTAGATAAAGTTACCATTCCAAATAAATCAATAGTATCCAAAGAGAATTTGATGAATGTATTAGAAAATAAAAATGACATTGAAATTTTATTAACCGTGGGCGCTGGCAATATAGACACCAAAGTGCAAGAGATTATTAATTTATTGAATCAAAAAAATAAATGAACAAATAGCAATCGTTAATGAACAAAACCACAAAAAATATCATCATTCGGTTCTCTATGTTAATAGGGTTAGTATTATTTATTTTTTTGGGAGTGATGGCTAAAATCAATCGCGAATCTTTGCGTATTCGCGAAATAAAAATTGACATTGATGACAAAGGCAATAATTTTTTAGTAAATAAAAATCAAGTATTAAATCTTTTGCACCATAATTTTGAGTTGCAAGGGAAAATACTTTCAGGAAAAGATTTAGAACGTATAGAAAAATCCATACAATCTATTGCTCAAGTAAAAAATGCCAATGCATACATTGACAATAAAGGAAATTTAAATATAAAAGTAGAACAACGCAAACCATTATTCCGTGTCTATAACCTGCAAGGACAATCATTTTATGTTGATGAAAACAAAATAAAATTCCCAACAACGACTAATTGTTCTATAACTGTCCCAATTGTTACTGGAATCATTTCAGAAACGTGTGATACTACAAATAAAATTCACGGATTAGAGTTAACAAGAATTTTTAATACCGTTCAAACTATCAATAAAAACAAGACTTGGAAAGCCATGATAGGTCAATATAATATTGCGCCACAAGCACAAATTGAATTTATTCCAAGGTTCGGAGATTGTACGATTCTATTCGGGGATGATAATAATGCAGAACAAAAATTAAAACAATTAGATGTGTTTTACTTTGACGTATTGAGGAAAGTAGGCTGGGACTATTACAAGGTTATAAACATTATGTATAAAAATCAAGTGGTTTGTATCAAATAAAAATAAGAAATATGCAAGTTGATAATGTAACAAAAGATGCTATGGAAATGAACTTAGCAAATCCAACAGAGGACATAGTATGTGCCATTGATATTGGTACTTCTAAAATTGCCGCAATTGTCGGCAGAAAAAATGAACACGGAAAAATTGAAATCCTTGGTATCGGAAATTGTCCGTCCTTTGGGGTGCAACGCGGTGCAGTAGTGAATATTGCCCGAACCGTTGAATCTATAAAGAAGGCGGTAATGATAGCAGAACGACAATCAGGAATTAAATTTAAAAAAGTTCATATAGGTATTGCCGGTCAGCACATCAGGAGTTTGCAACACCGAGGTATCCTCACTCGCAATAACAATGATACATGGATTGACTATGAGGATATTAAAAAATTGAAAGATGAAATGCGCAAATTAGCCCTCCCTCCGGGTGATACGATTTTGCATGTCTTGCCACAAGAATATATTGTAGATAACGAACCAGGAATTTACAGCGAACCTATCGGAATGATGGGTATTCGATTAGAAGGAAATTTTCATATTATTACTGCAAGTGAATCTGCCGTTAGAAACATAGAACGATGTATTACTATTGCCGGATTAGAAGTTGCTACTATAGAATTAGAACCTTTGGCTTCTGCAGATGCTGTACTTAGCAAAGAAGAATTAGAAGGTGGTGTATGTTTAGTAGATATTGGTGGTGGCACAACAGATATTGCCATTTTTGAGAATTTCGTTATAAGACATACTGCTGTCATCCCTTTTGGTGGAAATATAATCTCTGAGGATTTAAAAGATTTCAAAATATTAAAAGAACAAGCTGAAATATTAAAGAAAACCTATGGCAGCGCCGTTCCATTCGAAGATTTACGCAATAAACACGTTTCCATTCAAGGCGTAGGTGGAGCTAGGGCTATCGGAAAAAATGAAGTAAACCTATTAGCTGTTGCAAAAGTAATTTCTGCCAGAATGAAAGAAATACTTGCACACGTCAATTATCAAATTGGATTATCTAAATTAGAAAAAAAATTAATTGGTGGTATTGTTTTAACTGGAGGTGGTTCTCAACTAAAACATTTAATACAATTAGTAGAAAATGAAACCGGACAAAGCGCAAGATTAGGATATCCAAGAGAACATTTAGCTCCTTCTAAAATATCTGATGTGGACAATCCTATTTATGCAACAGGCATCGGTTTAATTATCAGAGGATTCAATCTACGAGAAGAAGCTAAAGCTTACAACCTGAACAATGACATCGAAGAGCAAGCTGTACAACCTCAACCAATCGAAATAATGGTAGAAAATACCTTTGAACCATTCATATCAGATGAAACATCCATAAATATTAATGAACCAATAATAGATGAGGTTATAGAAGAAAAGCCAAAGGTAGAAGTAGAGGAACCAACTAAACCAAAAAAGATTTCTTTAATTTCCTCTCTTACGAAGTGGTTAAAAGAAGATATTGAAGATTTTAAATAAATAATAAACCATAAAAAGAATATCATGGAATTCGAAATGTTCTCAGAAAATAACTCCATCATCAAAGTCGTAGGTGTTGGTGGTGGCGGCTGTAATGCTGTAAATTATATGTATGAACAGGGCATTCCCGGAGTAAACTTCGGTGTATGCAATACAGACAAACAAGACTTATTAAAAAGTCCTGTTCCTTCAAAAATTCAATTAGGCACCAATTTATTAGAAGGATTGGGCGCAGGCGCAGATCCTGAAGATGGCAGACGCGCAGCCCTGGAAGCAGAAGAAGAAATAAGAATGTATTTATCCAACAATACCAAAATGGTATTTGTGACCGCAGGAATGGGCGGTGGAACAGGTACCGGCGGTGCACCTATCGTTGCAAAAATTGCTAAAGAATTAGGCGTACTTACCGTTGGTATTGTTACCATTCCTTTTTCCAATGAAGGAAAACCTAAGCGCGACAAAGCAGAACGTGGCATTCAAAACATGAAAGAAAATGTAGATGCATTAATCGTGGTTTCTAACAATAAACTATACGACATTTACCCTGATTTAGATATTGATGAAGCGTTCTCCAAAGCAGATGATATTTTAACAGTAGCCGCAAGAGGTATTACCGAAATCATTACCAAACCTGGTAAAATAAATGTGGATTTTAATGACGTAAAACGAGTGATGTCTAACAGCGGTGTTGCAATTATTGGTATTGGCAGAGGAACCGGTGAGAACAGAGCTAGTTTAGCAATAGACGAAGCTATGAACTCTCCCTTATTAGAAGATGCTGATATTTATGGCGCAAAAGGTGTTGTATTATACATTACTTATGGCAATGGCGTTAAAATGCGTGAATTAGATTTAATTACCGAGTCAATACAAAAACAAACACAAACGGACTGCGAGATTATTTGGGGGGTATGTAAAGACGAATCTTTGGACGATGATATTGCCATTACTTTGGTCGCAACTGGATTTCAAACAGGCGAATTGCAAAAAGGACGCAGACAAGAACAACGCGACAAACAAGAAAAAGTAGTTTATACCTTACATGCTAATACTTCTAACACCTCTCAACCTGAAAATAAAAAAGAAACACCTAAATTTATTACAGAGGAACAGAAAGAAATTAAATCAGAAGAAATTGGGATAATTGGGGAAAAACCAACCATACAGCCAACTCCAGATACGAATCAAACAACCAACTTAAATACCGTTGTTATTCCAACACCGCCAACAACTTCCAATAATAACAATGAATTTGAATTTGAAATAAATTTAACAACTAAAAATTCAGATATAAAAATTGTAGATCAATCAAGATTCAACTATTCGGAAGAAACAGATAAAGACGAACGCAAAACAACACTTATAAATGAAACGCAATTTACCTTATTTGAAACTCCAGACAATAAAAATCTAGATGGAATCGACCACCAAGATTTAGAAAGGGATTTGATAAAAAAAAGAATTACGTTAGATATGCAGAAGCACCATATTAGCTTGTACGAATTGGAAAAAGAACCAGCGTATAAGCGGTTTGGAATGGAGCTAGATGACTCTATCCCTTCTGATGAATCTAATTTTTCCAATTACATGATTTTTAATAATTCGGAAGATCCATCAAAAATAGAAATCAGACCGAATGCTATGAAGAATATTACATTAGATTAAATAAATTTTTCTTCCGCCTTATAAGCTACACTATTTTGGTGTAGCTTTTTTATTTTAATAATCCAACTTACGGTATTAATTAGCACTCATCGAATTGAATAATAATCAAAACACCATTCCTTTGAAAAAGGAAATCTCATAAGAGCGTATTTTAAATAAGACATCTTTTTTATAGAAATGTCAAAACTATCTGATTAATGTAATAGCATTCATGTTGGTCAACATAAATATTGCCATAATTAAATATAGGTATTTATCAAAATAAAAAAATGGTATTTATAAATTGAATTCAGCCAAAATAAAAATGGTAGTTATCAAAATAAAAATGGTAGTTATCAAAATAAAAATGGGTATTTATCAAAATAAAAAATGGTGCGCCGAAGGCGCACCACAGAATCTTACTAACCAAAATAAAATCCAATAATTTATATACTGTTATTTCGCAGCCTTCTTAGCAGGTGCTTTTTTAGCAGGTGCTTTTGTCGCTGCCGCTTTTTTTGCCACAGGTGCTTTTGCTGCTGGTGCTTTTGCCACAGGTGTTTTTGCCACAGGTGCTTTTGCTGCTGGTGCTTTTACCACTGGTGCTTTTGCTGCTACCGCTTTCTTTACAGTTTCCGTTGCTTTTTTCACTGTTTCAGTAGCTTTTTTTGCAGTTGGAGCAGAAGTTTTTTTAGCTTTTGCTGCTACTGTTTTTACTTCTTTCGCAACCTTTGCCACTTCTTTTTCTATTTTAGATTCTGCTTTCTTTATATTAGCATCTATTTTAGTAGTTGCTTTTTTCACATCTTTTTCTAATTCAGCAGAAAATTCTTCTGCTCTTTTTGTAAATTTAGTAGCTACTTTTCTTGCTTTATTTTCGCCTACATTCACTTGCTCGTTGATAAACTGGAACAATTTCTCGATTCTCAATTTTGCTTCATCTACTACATTTTCAGCTTCTGCTAAAATGTTGGTACGTACTTTATCTACATCAACTATTTGAATAATTCTACCTTTTATCTTTTCGCCATATTCCTGTAAATTCTCTCTTTGTCCATCTACCTGTCCTTTCAAATCTGAAGAAAGTTGTTCAATGTTTGATTTTACTTCTTCTGCTTTTACGTTAAAGTCTTTTAATAAAGCATCGAAAGCTTGTTGAATTTTGTTGTTAGAGCTCATTGTTATTATTTTTGATGCTACAAATGTATAACAGCAGCATTAAACCAGCATTAGAATCATATTATTAATATCTGATTAAAAGCCAATTCAGTTTAAATTACTTTGCATTTTATGCAAAATTGAGGTTAACAAAAGTTGACATACATCAATATAGGCTGATTTCTTTTATAATGCTATTTAATCTTGTTTATTCTTTCCTGTCTAATTCCATTAATTACGTTATCTTTATCCAAATTTTTTTTATGTTATTAGTAAACAAAGACATGGTGGTGAGTGTCCACTACGAATTAAAAATAGATAAAGAAGGTGAATTGGTTACTGCTGATAAATCTCAACCAGAACAACCATTAGTTTATCTACATGGCGCAGGCATGCTTTTGCCTGAGTTTGAAGCAAATTTAATAGGCAAAACTGTAGGCGATGCCGTTAGCTTTAAAATAGCTGCAGAAAACGGTTATGGCGTACGCAATGAACAAGAAATTGTAAACATTCCTATCGAAAGCTTTAAGGACAATGATGGAAATATCGACACGAATGCGATTCGAGTGGGTAATATTTTACCGATGATGGACAACCAAGGAAATCAATTTCAAGGTATTGTTTGTGAAGTAAATTCTGAAGCGGTTATAATGGATTTTAACCATCCAATGGCGGGCAAAGAATTAAACTTTACGGTTTCAGTTGTAGAAGTACGCCCTGCTACAAAAGATGAATTGGAACACGGACATGTTCACGGTGCCGGCGGTCATCATCATTAATAAATAATACAGCTAATTTTGTAAAAACTCCGGAATCATTTCGGAGTTTTTTTTATTTTTAATAAATTTAAAACCTACCTTGCTTCTAATGCCAACAGCATTGCATTAGCTTTTAATAAACATTCTTCGTATTCATTTTCTGCATCAGACTCAATGGTGATGGCACTTCCCGCTTGTACAGAAACATATTGATGGCTTCTATTGTATAGGATACTACGTATAACCACATTGAAATCAAAATTACCTTTGGGACTTATATATCCCACTGCACCAGAGTATAAACTTCGTTTCATGGGTTCATATTGTTCTATAAGTTTCATGGCTGCAATTTTTGGCGCACCCGTCATGCTGCCCATCGGAAAAGTGGCATTTATAATATCTGCAAATGTACAAGCGGAAGGAATTGCACAACTTATGGTAGATATCATTTGATGCACTTGTTCAAAAGAATATATACCAAATAATTCCTCCACATTGACTGATTGCTGAATGGCTATTTTAGAAAAATCGTTGCGTACTAAATCTACAATCATCACGTTTTCGCTGCGTTCTTTTTCATTATTGAATAATTCTAGTTTTAATGCCTGGTCAATATCTTCAATATTTGTTCTTCGTCGTGTTCCTTTTATTGGTTGTGAAATAAGATTATTTTGCTGGCGTTTTAAAAATCTTTCTGGACTGGCGCACAGCAAAAAATTATTATCATTTTTAAAAAATGAAGTAAAAGGTGCTTTAGAAAGTTGATTTAATTTTGAGAATACTTGTGTTGGATGAATGATGGTATTTTCTGCATAAAACTCCATGCAATAATTCATCTCATAAATATCGCCCTGTTGAATATGATTTTTAATTTTTTCGATGATGTTTAAATATTCTATTTTGGAGGTTCTGTTTTTAAGAAAAATAGCAGCCGTCGTTTTTAAAGTATTGTCCAATGAAACTGCTGATAATAATTGATCAAATTCATTGATTTGATGTTGTTCTTGAACACCTATTTCTACTTTATTATTTTCAATTTTGATGAGAAATTTAGGGATAAAAAAATGCAGTAAGGGATATTGAAGAAAATCTTGTTTTTGCCTTTCTGCAAGTGGTTCAATTTCATTTTTTAAATCATAATTCAAAAAACCAAACATCCAATCCTGATGCGTTTTTTGAAAATTATGCATCTGCTCTAAGCAATGCTCCTTTGCGGATAAAACGTCTATTGCATCAATAGCAAAAAAAGAACCAAATGTAGAATATGGATAATTGGAGTAATGATTAGAATCTAAATAACAAAAATGCTTTACCTCATCGGACAGTGCTAATAATTGCAGCCTGAATGTTTCAATATCATTTACTTGAAAAGGATAAAACTTTCTCATTCAATTCCCAGCATGAAAGCTACCATTATTTATGGAAACAAATAGAATTAAGCTAATAAATCACCTTTTGTCAAGTCAATTAATTGCTCTCTGCCTGGACCATTAGAAACCATAGCTACTGGAGTATTCAAATATTTTTCTAAATAATCTACATATTCTGTTAATTCATTTGCTAATGGCTTAGAAGCATCAATATTTCCCCAGCTTTTTAAATAGACAGTAGTAGGAGTAATGGTTTTATTGACCATATCATAAGGTAATTCTTTTGTTTCTATACCATCGTAATTATAGTGTGTACAGATTCCAAATTCATCAAATGCATTTAGGATGTCTGCTTTCGTAATAATCAATTTTGTTACTCCATTTATCAAGCAAGTGTAATTTAGAGCGGGCAAATCTATCCAACCACAACGACGTGGACGACCGGTAGTAGCACCAAATTCTGCTCCCTCTTTGCGCAATTTTTCTCCAGTTTCATCTTCTAATTCTGTAGGAAATGGCCCGCTACCTACACGAGTGCAATAGGCTTTTGTAATTCCGATTACATCTCCAATATGCTGAGGTGCAATACCCAAGCCTGTGCATACTGCTGCCGTAATGGTATTGGAAGAAGTAACAAATGGATAGGTTCCAAAATCTATATCTAACATAGAGCCTTGTGCTCCTTCTGCTAATATTTTTTTGCCTTGTTGTAAGGCTTCATTCATAAAATATACCGATTCTACTTGTTGGAAGGTTTTCAATTTATCAATGGCATCAAACCAAGCTTCTTCCATTTCTTGCAATTCATAATCATGATTATAAATTTGAAGCAATTGTAAATGTTTTGCTTTTAACAATTCATATTTTACAATGAAGTTTTCTTCTAAAACATCTCCTATACGCAATCCGTTTCTGCCGGTTTTGTCCATATATGTCGGCCCTATTCCTTTTAAGGTGGAGCCAATTTTAGAAGTTCCTTTAGACGCTTCAGAAGCAGCATCCAAAATTTTATGTGTCGGCAAAATAAGGTTTGCTCTTTTAGAAATAATCAAGCGTTCTTGAACAGGAATACCGATGGAGGTTAATCCTTCAATTTCTTTTACCAAAGTAATTGGGTCTATCACCACACCATTGCCTATGAAATTTGTTTTGCCTTCTCGAAAAATTCCGGAAGGAATCGTATGTAATACGTGTTTTTTTCCATCTATTACTAAGGTATGCCCAGCGTTAGGACCACCTTGAAAACGGGCGATTATGTCGTATTTATCTGCTAGAAAATCTACTATTTTTCCTTTGCCTTCATCGCCCCATTGTAAGCCTAAAATTACATCTACCTGCATATTGATATTCTGTATTTAAAATTCCTGAATTTGAATATAAATTTCAATTCTGTGGATGTTTATTCTAAATTCAGCAAAAAGAATATGGAACATCCTGCGATGTTAAAGGTAAAAATTTTAAAGGAGTTTTTGTTATTAACGAATTATTAGCTGAATTTTTTCAACCTAAACTCATTGTGCGGTTTAAATAATATTTCAAACAGTATTGCGGGGCATGCATTTGGTATTCTTTGAAATGTATAGTACCTTAGTGAAAATTAATTTATGCTTACAAATTATTCGATGTGGCTGGCCATATTTTTTAATATACTTACAAATATTGGGTTTAAATTTTCTGCAATGCAAGTAGATACGGGCAGAAAATGGGGTATTTTTTCCATCAGTATATTTTTTGGTTTATTAAATTCTATATTTATGACAGAAGCATTAAAAACTATACCGCTAAATATCGGTTGTGTTTTATTCTTTTCGATAACCATTATCGGATTGTGTTTTTCTTCTTACTTTATATTTAATGAAGCAATGAGTTGGAAGCAAATCAGTGGTACTTTCATTGTAATTGGTGGGGTGTTTCTCATCAATTCGTAGCTCTATTGTTGCTCCTTTTGGGGCTTAAATCGTACTAAATCTATTTTAGGTAATTCTTTTTCAAAATAAAAGTAATTTTTAAGCAATTTTAAGCGGCTTTCAAAATCATCAAATTTTTTGGAATCACTTTTAGTCCAAAAACATTCTGCTAAGGCTATTAATCTTGGAAATGCTTGATAATCTAAATCACCTTCGTTTTTGATGTAATTGGAATATAAAAATGCTTGTCCGCCTAAGATATGTTTTAATGTGGTGGTGTCTTTTATTTTACCTGTTGGTTTAAAAGAGTAGGATTTTTCCAAAGGCAAAAATTGCATATTAAAGGATTTTTTTTCATCTTCCCAATCTTGGTAATAATCTAAAGAGCAATACTGCCGAGTGGCCATAATCACCTCCACTCCTTTTGCGGCAAGACTAAATCCTGATTTGCTATTTTTATAACTCACAATCGTTTCGTTGGGTGTGGTTATTTTATCATTTCCAATTATTTTTTTTCCTTTTTGTTTCCAATATGCCAAGGTGGAATCATCGGTAATTGAATTGCCGATTTGTACATATTCTCCTGGAAATAGCGCACTTAATTCGTCTATTAATTGGTAATTTTTTGACAAAGGATTTTGCGCTGAAACAGCTGGGATATAGATTTCTGGAATAATAGAGATGAAACGTTCTTGGGCATATTTTACAATACTTTTTATTTCTTCTTGAGTATAGAAATTAGTAGTATCTGTCAAAAATGGTTGGCTGTTAATTTTTAATTTACAATTTTTACCGTCCGATAATTGCCAATGAAATTGATTAAGTTTCAATTTTGCCATCGCATCTAAATATTTTTTTACCACATCTATAGTAAAAAATTGATGCGCCACATCCAAATGCATTCCTCTAAATGAAAAAGCAGGGGTATCTTTTATTTCTACACAATCTAATTTTTGGGTCAAGGTTGCATAGAATAGTTGTTTTAAACTTTGTACGCCATAAAACAATCCTGCATTTCCGGTAGAAGTTATTGCAATAGAAGAAGGTGTAATGATTAATTTGTATCCATCTGCTGGCAAATCGATGTCCTTATTGGATAAGAGATTTAAGGAAATAGTAGTCGAAGAATAAGGCACAATAGTAATGTCTCTGCCTTTCAAAAAATCCGATAGTTCTTTCTGAAGCCGTTTTGTATTTTCATTTCCTCTCAAAATTTTTACATCCAATCCGTTTGAATAGGAAAAAACATTTTCATTTGATTGGAGCAAAGTAGGTTTTGGAATAATGGGCGAATTTGATTGAGCTGAAAATGCAGAACAAATTAAGAGCAACAATGCAATAGACAGGTATTTTTGAACCATTATTTATTTATTTTTTTATGCTCGCAATTGGGCTTATTGCAATTACCGTATAACGTCAAAGAATGGTTCTTTATTGTTTGATGAAATGAATCGCCGGCAGTAGATTTTACTTGCTGTAATCGTGGGTCGCAAAATTCAAAAACTTTACCGCAATCTATACATATTAAATGGTCGTGATTGCGGTTGCCATAAGACTTTTCATACATGGCATGGTTTTGCCCAAATTGATGTTTGGTTACTAATTCGCATTGCACCAACACATCTAACGTATTATAAACCGTAGCGCGACTTACATTAAAATGATTATTCTTCATTTGCAGATACAGTTCTTCTGCATCAAAATGGTCTTCTCTGCTGTATATTTCTTCCAATATAGAAAATCTTTCTGGCGTTTTACGCTGTTTGTTATTCTCTAAATAAGTGGAGAAAATATGTTTTACTTCATTAAAAAGTTTAAAATCAACTGACATGTAACAAAATTACAAAATTGTGCTTATTTAGACTAATAAGAGATGATTTTAACAGTATTTTGGTGATATTTTGTATATATTTTTTACTGTTTTACACAAAATCGTGGTTTATATTTCCTCCCTAATGACAGAGTTGACACCTTCGATAGACTTTAACCTAGTAATCAATTTGTGCACTTGGTCGTTATTTTTGACAAATACTTTTATCACTCCTTCAAATACACCTCCATTGGTTTCTAATGAAATAGATTGCATATTAATTTTCATTTCACCCGAAATAATAGAAGTAAGTTTATTGATAATACCGATATCATCCAATCCAATCAGTTTGATAGCGGTAAGAAAAGAAGGAGTCGTTTTTGCCGTCCAACGTGTTTTTATTATTCGATAGCCATATTTAGAAGCTAAATTAATAACGTTCGGACAATTCGTTCTGTGTATTTTTATCACGCCATTAATTGAAATAAATCCAATCACATCATCTCCAGGAATGGCATTACAACATTTGGCAAACTCATACGGAAAACTGGAAGATTCATCAAAAATAACTAACTCTGCATTTTTGGGTATCTCACCATTTCCTTCTGGTGCATGGAAAATTTCTTCTGATTTTGATTTTCCAATTTTTTCTGGTTTAATGATTTCAAGATTTCCTCCAACTACTTTCAATTGCTTTAATTCGGACAAATTAACCGTTCCTTTTGCAATAGAATATAATAAATCCATCGGGCTTGGCATCTTGAACAATGCAGTCAAAAGTGATAAATTTTCGTTGGTGTAATTTGCTTTTAATTGAGTAAACTTACGTTCTAATATTTCTTTTCCATCGTCTGCAATTTTTCTTTTTTCTTCGCGTAAGGAATTTTTTATTTTAGATTTAGCACGAGAAGTGGTAACAATATTCAGCCAGTCTTCACTCGGTTTTTGCTTGCGAGAGGTAATAATTTCTACTTGGTCGCCATTTTTCAACTCATGGCTGATAGGAACTAATTTATTGTTCACTTTTGCACCAATACAAGTATCTCCTACATTGGTATGAACAGTATAAGCAAAATCAAGTGCAGTTGCTTCTGCTGGCAATATTTTTAATTCTCCTTTTGGCGTGAAAATATAAATTTCTTTTTGATATAATTGAAGTTTAAAATCATTAATAAATTCTATAGGATTTATATCTGGATTTTTCAAATATTCACGCACTTGCATCAACCAAGTTTCAATTACATCTTCTGTACTATTGGTAGGTTTAAATTTATTTTCTTTGTATTTATAATGTGCGGCTAATCCTTTTTCTGCTACCTCGTCCATACGCTCCGTGCGTATCTGTACTTCCACCCATTGCCCACCGGGCCCCATCACCGTAGTATGCAACGATTCATATCCATTTCCTTTAGGATGAGAAAGCCAGTCGCGCATGCGGTTGGGTTGCGGAGAGTATTTATCTGTAACAATGGAATAGGCGCGCCAACAATCTTCTTTTTCTTTTTCGGGAGTAGCATCTATTATAACACGAATGGCAAATTTATCATAAACATCCTCGAACTCTACTTGCTTTTTTCGCATTTTATTCCAAATAGAAGATATGGATTTAGGACGACCAAAAACTTTTGCTTTTAATCCTGATTTATCCATTTCCTCTTGCAAAGGTCTTACGAAATCATTGATATATTTAGTACGGTCTTTTTTTGTTGTTTCTAAGGCTTTCGCAATTTCTTTATACTTTTCTGTTTCTGTATATTTCATTGCCAAATCTTCCAACTCGCCTTTTATGGAATACAATCCTAAGCGATGCGAAAGAGGTGCATATAAATAAATGGTTTCTGAAGCAATTTTTAATTGGTTTTTCCTGTTTTGCCCATCTAAGGTGCGCATATTATGCAAACGGTCTGCTATTTTTATCAGAATAACGCGAATATCATCACTTAAAGTCAATAAAATTTTGCGATAATTTTCTGCCTGAATAGATTCTGTTTGATGCGATATTTTACTAATTTTCGTAAGACCATCTATGATTTTAGCAGATGAACTACCAAATTCTCTCTGAATATCTTCTAAAGTGAGGGTAGTATCTTCGACCGTATCATGTAACAAAGCACAAATTACTGAAGTAGTACCCAATCCCATTTCGCCGGCTACAATTTTGGCAACTGCAATAGGATGATGAATATAAGGTTCCCCACTTTTTCGACGCATATTTTTATGTGCATCTACAGCCATTTCAAAAGCATGTCGAATTCGTTTATCATCGCCTTTTTTCATACGCGGGCGTGCCAATCGCAACAATTGACGATAGTCTTTTAAAATCGCTTGCTTTTCTGCTTCTACATCTATTTCCATTGTATGCAAGATACTATATCTACTTCTTAAAAATAAAAAAGTTCAGATAAAATATCTGAACTTTATGAAAATATAGTATGATATTATTATTTTTTATTTTCTGCATTGTACTCCTCATTCATCCCTTTCAGTACAACACTAGTTATATCATTAGCAGGATTCACATAAAGAATATTCATGGTTTCTTTAGAATAAGGTAAAATATAAGTATAAACACCATTCGCATTATATTTTTTCAAATACTCTACTATTCGTTCTTGTAATTTTAAATTGAAATCTTGCATATCTTTCATAAACTGTGCCTCCATACTACTTTTTCTTTCTTCAATTTTTTGTTGCTTAGCGGCTAATTTTTGTTGTGCCATCATGCCTTCCTCTTCTGTCATAGATTGAGATTGTGCTTTTTGCATAAATGCAGCATATTCTGACTGAAACGCACTCACACTTCTGTCTAATTCCGCCTCCATAGATTTTTGACGAGTTTCTAAGGCTGCTTTTCCATTTTTAAAATAACCATAATTGGTTTGAAAAGAATCTATATCAACATAAGCTATTTGAGGCACAGTAACAGATTTGCCATCTGTTTGAATAATTTGTGGTGCTCCAGAAGAGTTCGGTTTGCTCTTAAATTGGAAAAAAAACAAGACACCTACTAAAACAAAGAGAATTGCATTTAAAATTAAAGATAGATTTTTCATATATAATATTAGTATTAAATAAATATAGTTTAAAATGCAAAGATAGTAATATTTTATAATTGCTTAATTTTCAAATTGTCAAATTCTGAAATAATTTGTATCTTTGCACCCCGATTAATCGGTTTTGCGGGTGTGGCGAAATTGGTAGACGCACTAGACTTAGGATCTAGCGGGCAACCATGGGGGTTCGAGTCCCTCCACCCGCACAAAACAGGTAGAAGGATTCCAATATTGAGGAGGGATGAGAAGTTTATCCCGATGCAACCAGAAAGTCCCTCCACCCGCACAAGTTACAAATGTTGAATGCTAAATGATATGTTATTAGTAGAAAACAATATTATTTACCATTCAACATTTACTTTTAACAAATAACTTTTAACAAATAACATACACTAAAGTGAACGTTTCCAGAAACAACATCGACAACTTAAATGCAGTTATCAGCATCGAGTTAAAAAAAGAAGACTACTTACCAATGGTAGATAAAGCCATAGTAAATGCTAAAAACAATGCGGTTATCAAAGGATTTCGCAAAGGACACGTACCCGTTGGCATCATCAAAAAAATGTATGGTAATTCTATCTTATTAGAAGAACTTAATAAAATAGTTTCTGAGGCGTTGAATAAACATGTCGAAGACGAAAAATTAGAAATGTTGGGCCGCCCATTGCCAAAACCATCTACAAGTTTTGATTTTGACATCAACCATCCAGCGGATGTTACCTTTGAATACGAAATAGGATTAGCTCCAGAAGTAAAAGTAACTTCCTTAAATAAAAATACGAAGATTGCTAAAAACGTTATCACGATTGACGACAAAACACTTCAAGACGAAATAGAAAAACTAAGTGAACGTCACGGAAAACTATTAAACCCAGAACGTACAGAAGGAGAAAAACCGGAATACGAGAAAGCTGAATTAAATCAAGAATTATTTGACAAAGTTTATGGGCCAGGTTTAGTAAACTCTGAAGAAGAATTCAAAGAAAAAATAAAAAAAGAATTGAAAGATTATGCAGAAAAATCTGCGGAAAATAAATTCAAAGAAGATCTCTATTTAAGTTTAATGGAAAACACCGAAGTAAACCTTCCAGATGCTTTCTTAAAAAAATTCATCAAAGCTACTAATGAAAAACCTATTGAAGATGCTCAAATAGAGCAAGAATATCCTCAATTTGAAAAAGGCTTAAAATGGAGTTTAATTTCAAGTGCAATAGCCAAAGAAAACGACTTAAAAGTAGAATTTGAGGATGTAAAAAATTTCTCTAAAGAGCAACTTAAAGCTCAATTTATGATGTATGGCGGTGGGCTTACTGACGAAATGATTGAATCTTTCAATGATAACATGATGAGCAAAGAAGACCATGTCAAAAAGTCATACGAAGGTGCTTTGGAGCAAAAATTGTTTACCTTTATCGAAAATCAAGTTGTAGCAGAAGAAAAACCTACTACATTTGATGAGTTTTTTAATAAAAAAACAGACGTTTAGATATGAGAATAGAGATTTGAGACTCTATCTTGTACCTTCTCATCTCTCATTTCTAACAATCTAAAAATCTAACCAAAAATGGACTACGGTAAAGAATTCAGAAAGTATGCTACTAAGCATCAAGGATTATCAAGTATTTACTTAGATAATTATTTACAAACTAACATTACCAATCTAACCCCTAACATCATCGAAGAACGTCCGATGAATGTAGCTGCGTTAGATGTTTTCTCCCGATTAATGATGGATCGCATTATTTTCTTGGGCACAGCGGTAGATGACTATGTGGCAAATGTAATTATGGCTCAATTGCTATTTTTAGATTCTGCTGATAAAAATCGCGATATTCAAATATATGTAAACAGCCCTGGCGGCAGTGTATATGCTGGATTAGGAATTTACGATACCATGCAATATGTAGAACCAAATGTAGGCACTTGTTGTGTGGGTATTGCGGCATCAATGGCGGCAGTATTATTATGCGCCGGAGAGAAAGGCAAACGCAGTGCTTTAAAACACAGCCGTGTAATGATTCATCAACCGATGGGCGGCGCACAAGGACAAGTTTCTGAAATAGAAATTACCTATAAAGAGATTACAAAATTGAAAAAAGAATTGTACGACATCATCTCTTTGCACAGTGGACAATCTTACGAAAAAGTAGAAAAAGACAGCGATAGAGATTACTGGATGACAGGCGAAGAGGCCAAAGAATACGGTATGATTGACGAAGTTTTGATTAAAAAATAACAACACAATAGAACTACTTAAACACTAAGAACACAAAGTTAATAGCGTGTTCTTAGTGTTTTTAATAATAAAAAACCAAAATAGATGTCGAAGAAAAATACAGACAGATGTAGCTTTTGCAACAAACCAAAGAATGAAGTTCAGATACTGATTTCTGGAGTAGATGGCTTTATCTGTGAAAATTGTGTAGCGCAGGCAAAACAAATTTTGGATTCAGAATTGGCACACAAAGGCAAATCCACTTCAAAAATAGCATTGTCAAATAATTTAAAACCGAAAGACATAAGTGCTTTTTTAGATGATTATGTGATTGGGCAAGAGGAAGCTAAAAAAACCATTTCAGTTGCCGTTTATAATCACTATAAAAGATTAAATCAAACGATTACAGAAGATGATGTAGAGATTGAAAAATCTAACATTTTAATGGTAGGCAAAACAGGAACGGGCAAAACACTTATTGTAAAATCCATTGCCAAGTTACTAAATGTTCCTTTTACGATTGTAGATGCGACCGTTTTTACCGAAGCCGGATATGTAGGTGAAGATGTAGAAAGCATTTTAACACGTCTATTACAAGTATGTGATTACAATATTCCTTTAGCAGAAAAAGGAATTGTTTTTATTGATGAAATAGATAAAATTTCTCGCAAAGGAGACAATCCATCATTAACTAGAGATATTAAAGAAGGCACACAACAATCCTTATTAAAATTAATTGAAGGCACAGAAGTATTAGTACCGCCGCAAGGAGGCAGAAAACATCCAGAGCAAAAATTATTAAAAGTAGATACTAAAAATATCTTGTTTTTGTGCGGAGGTTCATTTGATGGAATGGAGGCTATTATTTCAAAACGTTTAAATACTTCTGTTATTGGTTTCAAAAAAGGGCAATCCGAAGAAGAAATAAACCCTGAACACCTACTATCTTACATCACACATCAGGATGTGCGTTCTTATGGCTTGATTCCCGAATTATTAGGTCGTTTGCCCGTATTAGTACATTTGGATGAATTAGATAAAGAAGCATTAACCAATATTTTGACAAAACCTAAAAATGCGCTTTTAAAACAATACAAAAAATTGTTTGCATTAGAGGGAATCAAATTAGATTTTGATAAAGCTGCCATTGATTATATCGTAGATATGGCTTTAGAATATAAATTAGGCGCTCGTGGTTTGCGGTCTATCTGCGAGGCTATCATTACCGATGCGATGTATGAACTGCCTTCTAAAACAGATGTAAAGGAATACATTATTACAGAAGCGTATGCCAAACAAAAACTTAACAAATCAAAATTATCTAAACTAAAAGTTGCATAGATAATGATGAAAATAGTCTTTTTAACAACTGAACAAAAATAATTTCAGTATGTTATATTTGTACTTTAAATCGAATTTATTCATTCACTAACTTTATAAATTTTAAAATCATGGCTTTCGAATTACCAAATCTGCCGTATGCACACGATGCATTAGAACCACATTTTGATACATTAACCATGCAAATTCACCATGGCAAACACCATAATGCGTATGTTACTAACTTAAATGCTGCTATTGCTGGCACCGAAAATGAAGGAAAATCTTTAGAAGAATTAATGGCGAACATTTCTAAACTTCCAGCGGCAGTACGAAATAATGGTGGCGGACATTACAATCACTCTTTATTTTGGACGATTCTTTCTCCTAATGGTGGCGGTGCGCCTACCGGAGCAATTGGAGAGGCTATCAATGCAACTTTTGGCTCTTATGATAAATTTAAAGAAGAATTTTCTAAAGCGGCTGCTACTCGTTTTGGCTCAGGATGGGCATGGTTGTGCGTAGGTGCAGATAATAAAATCGCTGTTTGTTCTTCACCGAACCAAGACAATCCATTAATGGATATTGCTGAATGTAAAGGAACGCCTATTTTAGGTTTAGACGTTTGGGAACATGCCTATTATTTGCATTACCAAAATCGTCGTCCTGATTATATTTCTGCGTTTTACAATCTTATCAATTGGGATGAAGTGAACAGAAGATTTGCAGCAGCAACAAAATAATATAACGACATTGCAGTTTAATAAAAAAAACGCCGGACTTTGTCTGGCGTTTTTTTATTACTTCACTATTTCAATAGTACATTATTTGCTTTTTTCAAAATCTTGCATGGCTTGTACTAGAACTTGTACGCTTTCGATTGGCAATGCATTATAGCAAGAAGCCCTAAAACCTCCAACTGTTCTATATCCTTTCACTCCGTGAATATTATATGGTTTTACAAATTCTAAAAATGCTTCTTCATCTTCAGGATGCGTTGTAACAAAATTTATATTCATGCGGCTTCTGTCTTCTTCAACAGCGTGTCCTTTAAATAGTGGATTTCTATCTATTTCATTATAAAGCAAAGTGGATTTTTCTATATTTCGTTTTTCCATTCCTGCAACACCTCCTAATTTTTTCAACCAACGCAAAGTCAACAAACAGGTATATATAGTAAATACAGGAGGCGTATTGTATAAGGAATTATTTTTAGCATAAATGCTATAATCCCACATTTTTGATTTCACACGTTTGCTTCTTCCCAGCCATTCATTTTTAATAATTACTAATGTAATGCCAGCAGCGCCTAAATTTTTCTGTGCACCAGCATAAATTAAGTGGTACTTAGATACGTCCACCGGGCGTGAAAAAATATCGGAACTCATGTCGCAAACTACCGGAATAGGATACGATTTATCTTCAAAAAATTCAGTTCCATAAATCGTATTATTAGAGGTAAGATGCAGATAAGTTGCATCGTTATCAACGGTAAAATTTTTAGGAATATAATTAAAATTAGCCTCTTTGGACGTGGCTATAATGTTTGTTTTTCCATACAATCTAGCTTCTTCCTCTGCACGGGTTGCCCAAATATCTGTTTCCACAAAATTGGCAGTTTCATCTTCATTCAAGATATTATAAGGAATCATACTGAATTGCATATTAGCACCGCCCTGAATAAATAAAATAGAATAATCATCTGGTACATTTAACAACTCCTTGATAAGTGTTATCGACTCGTCCAAAATTGCGGTAAATTCTTTGCTCCTATGCGATATTTCCAACAAGGATAATCCAATTCCATTGTATTCCAAACAAGCCTGTGCGCTTTGCTCAAAAACTTCTTGCGGTAAAATAGAGGGTCCCGCTCCAAAATTGTGCTTTTTCATAATACTTTCAAAAATACAATTTATGAATGATTTTTATAAATTATGAAATTATAACCACAAAAAACATATCGAATGGAACCACTTAAAAATTTAATTAAATTGTCCATTATCTTGAAAACTGTAGTAATTATTGTGCGCAACAATAACATGATCTAACACTGAAATATCTAATAATTTTCCTGCTTCCGTAGCTGTTTTGGTCAATCTAATGTCTGGTTCACTCGGCGTCATATTTCCAGACGGATGGTTGTGGCATAAAACAATAGCACTTGCCAGTTCTTTAACAGCAATATTAAAAATCATTCGCATATCTGCCACAGTACCTGCAATACCACCGCTACTAATTTTATGTTTTGAAATAAATCGATTGCTTCTGTTTAAACAAATAATCCAAAATTCTTCGTGTGGCAAATCGGACAAAATGGGAGACATTATACCAAACACTGCTTTAGACGTGATAATTTTTTCTTGTGGTTTTGCTTCCGACTGTGCACGCCGTCTGCCTAGCTCTAATGCAGCAATCATAGAAATGGCTTTTGCTTCGCCGATACCTTTAAATTGTAAAAAATAGTCTATAGGTTTTCTGCCTAATTCGAACAAATCATGCTGAACAGATGCTAAAATAATTTTGGATAATTCGACTGCTGAATGTTCTGTATTACCAGAACCAATAATAATGGCTAATAACTCCGCATCAGAAAGTGCTTGCTTTCCTTTTAATAATAATTTTTCTCGAGGTCTATCTTCTTCTGCCCAGCTTTTAATAGTGAGCTTGTTTTCTATATACATAAAACAAAAATTGGTGTACCATTGAGATACACCAATTCTACATTTTCCACAAAAAAGTGAAATTATTTTTTCAATCCATTCAAATGTCTCATCACTCTTGATTTTAAGTGACTTGCTTTGCTTTTATGGATTTGGTTTCTTTTGGCTAATTTATCTACCATTGCCACCACAGATGACATTGATTTTTCCGCTTCACCCGCATCTGATAAGCCTAAATATTTACGCAATGCATTTCTGGTAGTTTTACCATAATAACGGTTTTCCAATCTACGTTTTTCTGTTTGTCTTATTCTCTTTTTTGCCGACTTATGATGTGCCATTTTATAAAATTTAAGAGTGCAAAGATAATCAAAGATTTATAATGATAAAAGTGAATTTTAAGTTAATTCATCTTTTTTTGATTTTTTTGGTCAATCTTCATAAAATAACGATTTTTAATGTGCACTTTGAACATAAAACAACGATATTTGCATTTCTAATATAACATATTTTTAACATGGAAGATTTGTCGATACTATCTAATGCACATCCGAGTTATATAGACTCTTTATATCAGGATTACTTAAAAAACCCCAATTCTATTGATGCCGAATGGAAAAAATTCTTTGCCGGATTTGATTTAGCCTACAAATATGGTGCTGGAGCAACAGGTAGTGCTTCGGATACCACTCCAACACAAGCACCTATAGAGTTTGTTTCACCCAAAGAATTTAGAGTATTAAAGGTGATTTCGGGCTATCGAAACAAAGGACATTTATTGGCAGATACGAATCCCCTTAGACCACGCCGCGACCGGCACGCCGATTTAGATTTGAAATATTTTGGATTGGATGAAAGTGATTTAGAGGTGGAGTTTCACGCAGGAAATGAATTAGGAATTGGAAAGGCTACTCTAAAAACTATTCTTGCACGATTAAAACAAATCTATTGCCGTACCATTGGCTGGGAATATAATTATGTTTTGGATACCGAAGAAAGAGCTTGGCTACGAGAGCAAATAGAACATGGATATATTGCTTACGAACATCCTATTGAAAAGAAAAAAAGAATATTAGCCAAATTAAATGAAAGCGAAGTGTATGAACGCTTCTTAGGAACAAAATATATTGGACAAAAACGTTTTTCATTAGAAGGCGGTGAATCCACCATTCCTGCATTAGACTCTATGATTAATATTGCAGCTAATCACGGCGTGGAAGAAGTCGCCATTGGCATGGCACATCGTGGTCGTTTGAATATATTATGTAACATTGTTGGAAAAACGTATGAAGAAATTTTTTCTGAATTTGAAGGCATCGCTCCAGACAATCTCTCCGCAGGCACTGGAGATGTAAAATATCATCTTGGATATACGTCTCAATACGACACCATAGATGGCAAAGAAGTATATGTAAGCTTACTACCAAACCCCTCTCACTTAGAAGCGGTAAACCCTGTCATACAAGGCTATTGCAGGGCTAAAGCAGATGCGATTTACAATTCGGATTACGACAAAATTTTACCAATTACCATTCATGGAGATTCTGCTTTAGCAGGGCAAGGGATTGTTTACGAAGTATTACAAATGGAATCCTTAAAAGGCTATACTGCGGGTGGAACTATTCATTTTGTTATTAATAATCAAATTGGATTTACTACAGATTTTGACGATGCTCGTTCCTCTAATTATTGTACCTCCATTGCTACTACTTTACAATGTCCTGTTTTTCATGTAAATGGTGATGATGTAGAATGTGTTACGTATGTGGCGGAATTAGCAGCGGAATATCGCCAACGTTTTAATAAAGATGTATTTGTTGATATGGTTTGCTATCGCAGATGGGGGCATAACGAAGGCGATGATCCTTCTTATACACAACCTCAAATGTATAAAATCATCAAAGACCATACTGGCGTACGAGATCTCTATCAAAAAAAATTATATGATTGGGGCGTGGCAGAAGCGGAGTTTGCAAAAAAAATGGAAGAAGAATTTTGGTCCGAATTGCAAGCTCGTTTAAATAACTATAAGCAACAAGAAAAAAAATACAAACCTCAATCAACAGAATTAGCCTGGAAAGCTTTGCGCACTGCTACGCAAGAAGATTTTGATAGTTCACCGGAAACAAAAATCTCCAAAGATGATTTAGTAAAACTAATCAAAGCGATGGTGAAAACTCCAGAAGGGTTTCATCCATTAAAAAAAATACAACAATACCTCGACCATCGTAGAGTATTAATGAGGGAAAACAACAGTGTGGATTGGGCTGCCGCTGAATTAATGGCGTATGGTTCTATTTTATTAGATGGAAAAGATGTGCGTTTAAGTGGTGAAGATGTAAAACGTGGCACCTTCTCGCATCGGCATGCTTGTTTATATGATGAAGAAACCGGAGCCGAATACAATCGTCTCGCATCCATCGAAGACGGTAAACCGCAAGGAAAATTCCATATTTACAACTCCTTACTTTCTGAATATGGTGTGTTAGGTTTTGAATACGGTTACTCCATCTCCTCTCCTGCTCCATTAACTATTTGGGAAGCACAATTTGGTGATTTTAATAACGGAGCACAAATCATTATTGACCAATTTATTGCGTCCTCCGAAACAAAATGGAATCGTCAAAGTGGCATCATTTTATTATTACCACACGGATTTGAAGGAGCCGGACCAGAACACAGCTCTGCCAGACTAGAACGATTTTTACAATTGTGCGGCGAATTAAATATGATAGTAACCAACATTACATCACCAGCTAACTTTTTCCACGCAATACGAAGACAATTAGCCTGGCCGTTTCGCAAACCAATGATTAATATGTCGCCAAAATCTTTATTGCGACATCCAAAATGTGTTGACCCAATTTCTAAAATTTATGAAGGTAAATTCCAAGAAATAATAGACGATACTAATGTAGAAGAAGATAGCAAAGTGAAAAAAGTATTATTCTGCTCTGGAAAAATATTTTATGATTTATTAGCAAAAAAAGAAGCGGATAACAGAACGGATATTGCTATTGTACGGGTAGAACAATTATATCCTGTTGCCGACAAACAATTAGATGCTATTATAAAAAAATACAACAAAGCTACTTATCATTGGGTACAAGAAGAACCAATCAATATGGGTGCTTATGGATTTTTATTATTAAATTACAACAAAGCAAAATATATGCAATGCATTGCCAGACCGCAAGCGGCATCACCTGCAACCGGTTTTCATAAAATTCACGATAAAGAACAAAAAGCATTGGTAGAACTGGCTTTTGGATGAATAGCATGAATTAAATAATTTATATCATTACTATGCAACCGCAAAACATACAAGATATTAAGAACTATTTTATCGAACACGATTTGTTTAATAAATATGGATTAACTAAAATAGGCGTATTTGGTTCTTTTGCACGAGGCGAAAAATTCAACGACATTGATTTGTACATAGAAGATGATATTGAATTAAGAAGACTATCTTATCTAAAAAAAAGTTTGGAGTTTGATTGGAATATTAGAGTAGATATAGTGCCTAAAAAATATGCAGACCCTTTGATTATGCATTTTGCAAAAAATGACTTAAAATATGTTTCAAAATAATAACAAAGATATTGCATACCTATTGAGAATTTTACAACATATTGGTAAGACTAATAATCTTTGTGCGCAATTTAATAATTTGGAAGCATTATATAATCATAATGAGCAGACAGAATTTAATGCTATTCTGACCTATTTAACACAAATTGGTGAAAACGCTGCTAAACTAAGTGAAAAAACTAAAGCCATTTACAATACAATACAATGGCAAAAGATAAAAAATTTTAGAAATTTTATAGTTCACGATTATACAGGCGTTAACAAAGAGAAAGTTTTTGAAACTATAAAAATAGAATTCCCTATTTTAAAAACTTATATAGAGAATATCATAAAAGAAGAAGTTTATTTAGAAAATTTTAATTACAATATCATTAAAGAAGCAAAAGAAAATTCATTTTATAAATTTGTAAATTTCGAAAATATAATAGAACAATGAGCAAAGTAGAAATAAAAGTTCCTTCCATTGGAGAGTCCGTTACAGAAGTAACCTTGGCATCTTGGTTAGTAAAAGAAGGCGATTATGTAAAATTAGATCAGCCACTTGCAGAGTTTGAATCAGACAAAGCTACATTTGAATTACCATCAGAAGTATCTGGAATTATTACACTTGTTGCAAAAGAAGGAGATGATATAAAAATTGATGGTGTGGTTGCTTATGTTGACACCGATGCGGCTGCGCCACAACAGTCCATAGTGGATCGCCAACAACCCATCGAAGAAAAAGTGATTGAAAAAAAAGAAGAAAAAAACATCGATCAAAAAACTATGGACAATGGACAATCGACCATTGACAAAACTTATGCAACCGGAACACCCTCGCCTGCAGCAAAAAAAATATTAGATGAAAAAGGCATCGAGGCAACAGAAATAAAAGGAACCGGAGTAGATGGAAGAATTACAAAAGACGATGCAGAAAAAGCAGAAAAGAGTGAAAAGTTATTAGTTAATAGTGAAAAAACAGTTGAAACAAAAACTAATAACTATCAACCAACAACCAACAACTTCTCGCGCAGCGAACGAGTAGAAAAAATGACACGTATGCGCAAAACAATTTCTCGTCGTTTAGTGTCAGTAAAAAATGAAACCGCCATGCTAACTACTTTCAACGAAGTAGATATGACACGCATTCATGAAATCAGAGCGCAATACAAAAAATCCTTTGAAGAATCCAAAGGAATTGGTTTAGGGTTTATGTCATTCTTTACAAAAGCATGTGCTTTAGCATTACAAAAATTTCCTGCTATCAATGCTTATATTGATGATGAAAACATCATCTACCATGATTATTGCGATATTTCTATTGCCGTTTCTACACCAAAAGGATTGGTCGTTCCAGTAATCAGAAATGCAGAAAGTTTATCTTTTGCCGATGTAGAAAAAGAAGTGAAACGCTTAGCATTATTAGGCAGAGACGGTAATCTTACCTTGCAAGATATGGATGGAGGAACATTCACTATCACCAATGGTGGAGTGTTTGGCTCTTTAATGAGTACTCCAATTATCAACCAACCGCAAAGTGCTATTTTAGGAATGCATAAAATCCAAGACCGACCAATGGCAATTAACGGAAAAGTAGAAATACGACCAATGATGTATTTGGCATTGTCTTATGACCACAGAGTGGTAGATGGAAAAGAGAGTGTGAGTTTCTTGGTAACGGTAAAGGATTATTTAGAAAATCCTGAAAAAATGCTGACTGGCGCAGATCCGGTAAAATCTCTTTTAGAAATATAGTTTTGTAACCGTGTAATTTATTTTGTAATTTAGAATAAAGAAATAAAATCATTATTTAAAGCATTTTTCATACAAGCAGAAATCCGAAAAAGAAATTTAAAAAATAAAAAATGACTCAACACGACATCACCATTATAGGCAGCGGTCCCGGCGGATATGTAGCAGCCATCCGTTGCGCACAATTAGGTTTTAATACTGCCATCATAGAAAAATATAATACTTTAGGCGGTACTTGCTTAAACGTAGGCTGTATTCCTTCCAAAGCATTATTGGATTCTTCTGAACATTATCATAATGCGATAAGTAGCTTCAAAGAACATGGAATCGAAATTAGCGGAGCGCAAGTAAATTTTCAGCAAATGATTACCCGTAAAGCAAAAGTAGTAGAAACTACTTGTAGCGGAATTGATTATCTAATGAAAAAAAATAAAATTACTGTATATACTGGTCATGGTTCTTTTGTAAATAACACTACTATTTCCATTAAAAAAGCAGATGGCAGCGAAGAACAAATCGGTACAAAATATGCTATTATCGCTACTGGCTCCAAACCTTCTTCTTTACCATTTTTACCCATAGACAAAAAGAGAATCATCACTTCTACTGAAGCATTGGCGCTGCCAGAATTGCCTAAATCTATGGTAATTATTGGCGGAGGTGTAATTGGATTGGAATTAGGCTCTGTATATCAACGATTGGGCACACAAGTTTCTGTGGTAGAATTTATGGATAAAATTATCCCAACGATGGACGATGATTTAGCAAAAGAATTGCAACGCAGTTTGAAAAAATTAGGTGTTAAATTTTATCTATCACATAAAGTTACCGGAGCTACCAATAATGGCGATTCAGTTACGGTAACTGCTTTAGACAAATCTGAAAAAGAAATAAAATTAGACGCAGATTATTGTTTGGTTGCCATTGGACGAAAACCATATACAGATAATTTAGGATTGGAAAATATCGGTATTACACCCAATCAACGCGGACAAATTGAGGTGAATGAACATTTGCAAACTTCTGTTCCAACTATTTATGCTATCGGTGATGTGATACGCGGCGCTATGCTCGCACACAAAGCCGAAGAAGAAGGGGTATTTGTAGCTGAAACTTTGGCAGGACAAAAACCACATATCAACTATAATTTAATTCCAGGCGTAGTATATACTTGGCCCGAAGTGGCTGCTGTTGGGCAAACAGAACAACAATTAAAAGAAAAAGGCATTGCTTACAAGTCTGGTTCTTTCCCGATGCGTGCACTGGGTCGTGCTCGCGCCAGCATGGATATTGATGGGTTGGTAAAAATTTTGGCAGACGAAAAAACAGATGAAATATTAGGCGTACATATTATTGGTGCTCGTGCAGCAGACATGATTGCAGAAGCTGTTGTAGCGATGGAATTCCGGGCAAGTGCCGAAGATATCAGCAGAATTTCTCATGCACACCCAACTTATACGGAAGCTATCAAAGAAGCGGCATTAGCCGCTACTGCCAACAGAGCATTGCATGTATAAAAAAGACAACTTCACACAAATAGTGCTCCTTTATACATTATGAATATCCAAACGCCAAGCATCCAACATGCACCTTTAATAAAACTTTTACAGCAAGCATATTCTGCGGAGCGTGCTGCCGCATTTGCCTACCAAGGGCATGCAGGCTCCGTGAAAAATAAAAACGAAAAAGCAGCTATCCGACAAATTGAAATAGATGAATGGAACCATCGAGAGGAAGTGCTAAAAATTATGCAGTATTATAAAATTCCAATATCTACATTTTATGAAATTCGATTTTATATCATCGGAAAAATTATTTCTTTTTCTTGTTATATCATCGGTTGGTTTATGCCTTATTATTTTGCAGGAAGGTTAGAAAGTGGTAATGTTTGCGAGTATTTCCGAATGATGCAATATTTTCACGAACTTGGCATTACTACACACAACGACGTGCTTTATGAAATGGGCATCAAAGAGAAAGAACACGAAGTGTATTTTTTAAATAGCATTAAAAATAAAAAGCTATTACCTTTTTTTGAGAAAATTTTTGCTTGGGGAAAGTATAAAAGCTTTAATGATGTAGATTTAGATAAAAAATATCCTGTCGGAGAATCGGAGAAATATTGTAAACGATAAATTCAATTTTATTTTGTTATTTCATCTTGCTAATATCACAACTCAACTTTACCTTTTTTTTCAAAAAAATACCGTTTATAAACTCAAATTCACCGTTCATGAATTAGCACATTATACATCATTTCATTCACTGCATCTTTGTATCAACATCTGAAACAAAAAAATAATCTGTTTCAGAAGAGAAAAACAATTTACACCTAAAAAAAAACAAATCACATGAAAAAAACACTCTTCCTTTTGATGCTGTTCATCGGCGCAGCAACTGTAATGACTTCTTGCAAAAAAGAAGATAAACTCACCGAAAAACAAAGAGTTTTCCAATTGCTAACCAGTGGAAAATGGTACTACCAGACGTATCAAAACCTACCACATGGCGCTATATCTCGATGTTTCGATTCTACAGATTATTTCCATTTCCACACAGATAGTACTTTTACAGAAACATGGGATTTTGGAAATAGTACTTATACCGTAGCGGAAGATGGTAAATCTATTATTTTAAACCTTGGCGAAGGTGGCGGCAAACCATACAGTGCTGTACTTGTTACAATTACAAATAACTCCTTGAAATTTACAATAAATTGGGGAAAAGGTGATTCTTCGGAATATAGTTTTGCCAAAACAGCTTTAGATGGTTGTCCATAGAGTAACTTACTAAAAAATTATAAAATAAAACAGGCGCACAAAATATTGATGCGCCTGTTTTTTTTATACACCAAACTGTCTTAGATGATGATCTATATGTTTATACATCATATTATTCCACTCATCCATAGTTAGCTCATCGAAAGACACTGATTTTTTGTCAACAAAAAATGGTGTTCCCAATGTTGTTACTTTGGTGATAAAATGTATCAATCTTGATTTTTCTTGATTATAATTCTTGGTATCTGGGATAATGAATGCTGGTCCTGTGGTCAGATTATGCGCATAAGGCTCTTCGCTGGTTACTTTTTTCTTTACAAACTTCTTAAGCATCCATTTCACAAAGAAATTAGGTTTATCGGTACGTTCATCAAAAATATATTCGTAGGTAACATTGCAATGAGCCAACATTTGCGAAGCATTCATCTTTCCCCAAAGGGGGAGTGTTTCGGGAGTCAACTTATTTATTCTGTCTATTAGCTGTTGCGCCACCTGTGAGTCGTATATATTTGGTAATGCCATTGTTTTATATAAGTATTAGAAGAAAATTAGTTCAAAATATCTATCTGCAAAAAGTATGTGGACAATAAGAATAGTTTATACCAAATTTCTACCAAAATGGCGTTACAACAATTCTTCTATTATTTTTTCTATACTTACGCTTTCTGCTTCTGCTTTAAAATTGCGAAGCACCCGATGACGAAGAATTGGAAGAGCTACTGCTTGTACGTCTTCTATATCTGGAGAATATTTTCCATGAATGGCAGCGTGTCCTTTGGCTGCTAATACTAATGCCTGTGAAGCACGAGGGCCTGCACCCCACGCTACAAACTCATTTATAATTTTTGCTGCATTGGTGGTGTTTGGTCGAGTGGTGGACACTAATTTCACTGCGTATTCCACTACGTTGTCTGCAATGGGCATTCGGCGTATTAAGTGTTGATATGCAATAATTTCGTTGGCACCGATTACTTTTTGAATAGAAACAGGCGTATCTGTTGTGGTAGATTTTACTACTTGTAATTCTTCTTCATAGTTGGGATAATCCAATACTATATTGAACATAAAACGGTCTAATTGTGCTTCGGGCAAAGGATAGGTACCTTCTTGTTCAATTGGATTTTGAGTAGCCAAAACAAAAAACGGTAATTCTAATTTATGCGCCTGTCCTGCGGCAGTCACTTGTCTTTCCTGCATAGCTTCCAGCAAGGCAGATTGAGTTTTAGGTGGTGTTCTATTGATTTCATCTGCCAGTACGATATTGGCAAAAATAGGACCTCTGTTAAATTGAAATTGTCTATTTTCATTTAAAATTTCTGCTCCAATAATATCAGAAGGCATTAAATCTGGTGTAAATTGAATACGCTTAAATTGGAGTTCTAAAGCATCGGAAACTGTTTTGACTAATAATGTTTTTGCCAAACCGGGAACACCTACTAATAAACTATGACTGTCACAAAAAATAGACAACAAGACATATTTTACTACTTCCTCTTGTCCGATAATAATTTTACCGATTTCATTTTTTAACTGCTGGTAAGAAATGGCTAATTGCTTTATTCCATCTACATCATTATTAAATTGATTCATAGAATTTATTTTGCTATTTCCAATGGTTTTAAATCTTCACAAGATGTGTAATCGTCGGTAAGCATTAAATATGTTTTTTTCATATTTTTAGTAAACCAACGATTTAAAACTTGTTCTTCTTTGTCTGCACGGGCTGCATTCTGCATTTTATCGTAATCGATTTTAATATCTGCTATGTGCGGTTCTGATTTTGCTACTAATTTTACTATTCTGAAAGCTGGTGTACCGTCATTTTCTTGATACATCACGGGCGCCGTAACACCACCAATTGGAAGTGTATCGACTAATAAATATAAATTAGGATCTATTTTATCTACTTCTAATACGGTGCCTCCGTTCTCGTGATTTAAAATATATCCTCCTACATTTTTGCTTTGATCATCTTGTGAATAAAGTTTTACAGCATCAAAAAAATTAATTTTGTTATTTAAAATATCAGTTCGTAGCGAGTCTAATTTACTTTGGGCATACTCAGCATCTTTATACGTAGTTTGAGGGCGTGTCAAAATATGACGTACTTGTATCATATCGCCTCTTCGTTCTATCATTTCAATGATATGATATCCAAATTGAGTGGATACAACATCACTTACTTCTCCAGGTTTTAATTTAAAGGCTGCTCCTTCAAATTCTTTTACATACGTACCGCGTGGTGCCCAATCCAAAAAGCCTCCTTGTTGTGCAGAGCCTAAATCTTCTGAATATAAACTTGCTAATAATTCGAAACTTTCACCACTTTTCAAACGTTTCAGGATACTTTCTGCTTTATCTCGTGCTGTTTTTTGTTGCTCCGCAGTAACACGTGGTCTCATTACGATTTGTTGTAATTCTAATGTGGCATTAAAGTATGGTAAGCTATCTTTTGATATTTTATCAAAAAAGGATTTCACTTCGGATGGGGTTACTTTTACATCTCCCACTATTTTATTTCTCATACGCGCCGCCAGCATTTGTTCGCGTATATCATCTCTATAGTCGTCTTTTATTTGCTCTACAGTTTTGTGATAATATTCTTCAAAGGCTTCTTTGGAACCCGCTACACTGATAAAATAATTGATTTTTCTAGTTAATTCATCTTCTACTTCATCATCGGCTAATGGCAAACTATCACGAAGTGCTTGAGTGGTCAGGATTTTATTATAGATCAGTTGTTTCATTAAGTCACAACGATTTTCAGCTTCGTCTTTTGCTCGAAGGTTCAAAAGGTCTAATTGGTTTTCAATATCGGAACGCAAGATGATTTTATCGTTGACGATAGCATCTACTTTATCTAATAAATATCCTTTTTTTACTTCTATACTATCTGTTGCAAAAGTGATGGAAGAAATTGCTAAAATTAATAAAAACGACAATATAGTACGCATGGTGTAATTTAAGATGCAAAGGTACAAAAATAGAGATAGAAATAGCTGAATTTCTTGCGTTTTTAGCAAGCACGTGTATCCGTTAAGTTTTTTTAAGATTTTTTTATCTCTATATTATTTACGAATCATAGATTCTAGGACTATTTTATTAATTTCTACTGGATATTTCTGACGAAGTTGTTGTAACCATCCTTTCTCTATATCTTCTTGATAAGCAGCCACTACATATCCTCTACACTCTGTAAATGTTCTTGATTTAGCAGGTTGAAGATTATAAACCTGTGTTATCTCATATTTATTCCCATTTAATTTTGGAAAACTCAGACTTGCTTGGGTGATATTTAATTTTGTCTTGGTTTCATCTACCATTTGTGTGTTCAAATCGGCAATAGATAATCCATTTTTCTTTATCTCTATTAAAAGAGAATCATCAGAAATTTGGGGGTGTAATTGTAAATATTTATGTATTGCTTTTGCTTGCTTTTCTGTCGATGCAGAAATTACACGTACAGTAGCACGTTTCTTTAAATTAAAATTGTCTTTATGATTATTATAATAAGCCAAAAGTCCTATCGAATCTTCGGATGCTTTATTCCATACTTTTAATTCTGACAAAGCAAATATCATAATGCCATTTCTGTATTCATTCATCAAGGCTTTATATTCGAGATTGTCTTGTTTAATTTTATTTTTATAAAAATCAATAACTAAATCTTGAGCGGTGTTTTTTATCAAAGCATCAAATTTATCTCCTCCTTGTTGTGGATTCGTATTATAAAATGACTCTTGTATTTTTTTACCAAAGTCGTTTTCTGTGTATATTTTTGTATTCGTTCGCAATAAAGGTTTTGCGTTGGAAGTATCTCTATACGCAAAATATCCCTTTTCATTTAAATCAATTAATCTTTGTTTGAAAGCAGGATAGTTTTCTATAATTTCTTTTATATTGTTAGCGTCTTTTATTTTATGTATAAATTTGTCTTTTTCGTATTGATATTGCAATGAATTCAATAATTTTGTCTTTAATATAGGAATAGATTCTGTGTAAGATACAGGCTTCTCTGTTTCCAATCGCTTGATAATGTACCAAGCTGTTTTTGTTTTAAATGGTACAGAAAATTCTTCATCTTTTAATGCGTAAGCATTGTCTTCAAAAATTTTAGCGTATGTATTTATACCAAACCAGCCTAATTCTCCTTTATTTGTTTTAGTAGCATCATCTTCGCTATATTGCTGAACTAGTGTTTCAAAAGGGATTTTATTTTTCAGTTTTGTATAAACAGATTGCATTGTATCTTCTATTGCTTTCATGGCACTTGCAGAAGAATCTCCTAAGGGGAAAAATCTTTTAATAATGGCTACTCTTATTTTGGGCTTGGCTACTCTTGTTTCATTTAATTTCAGGATGTGGTATCCAGAACGAGTTCGGATGGGTTCTGAAATTTCTCCAACTTTCATGCTATAGGCTGCTTCCTCCAATTCGGGATAAGATAATTGAAAACTATTTACCCATCCTACATTACCGCCTTTTTTTGCCGTCTGTTTATCCTCAGAATTTTGTGTTGCTTCTAGTTCAAATTTTGCTCCTGCTTTTAATTTTTTATAAACTTCTTTTGCTTTTAGTAAAACTTCATTTTCAGTATCACCTTTATCATTCACTATAAAAAATATATGGCTTACATTAATATCTGTTTTAGAGCGTTCGTACTCTTGTTTGATAAGTTTATCTAAAATTTCTTTATCGGCATAAGAATCCAGTAATTGTCTTTCATACGTTTTTAATTCCTCTTTAAATCGCGCACCAGTATCTAATCCTTGGGCAATAGCTTCTTTCACTTTTAATCTGAAATTGATATACAAATCCAAATAATCTTCCAACGATTTTTTACTAAAATCTGCTTTATTGGAGAAGTTATTTTTTTTGTAGATGTATTCAAACTCCGATTTTTCTACTTTGGTATTTCCAATAGTAAAAAGAGTATTTTCTTGCGCATGAACCACGGAGGGAAAGAATAGAAATATAAAGTAAGAAAAAAGTAAACACTTTCTCATATTGAATTGATTTTAAACAAATTTATTCAATTTTATCATACTTTAATATAGAACTTAAAAAGACTGTATTTATTTCGCTAATTTTAACAAGTTTTTAGAAAGATGCGAAAGAAGAAAAAAATACCCCATCCAGTAATAGAAAATGTCGAGGTTTCGAGCATTGCCGCAGAAGGCAAAGGATTAGCACGAGTAGATAATTTTGTTGTATTTGTTGATAAAGGCGTTCCTGGAGATATTATTAATGCAAAAATCATTCAGAAAAAGAAGGATTATGCGCAAGCAGAAATTGATACATTAGTAAAACCATCCGACAAGCGGGTTGCTCCATTTTGCAAACACTTTGGCACTTGCGGTGGTTGCAAATGGCAACATGTTGGCTACGAACATCAGTTAGCCTTTAAACAACAAATTGTTTTAGATGCCTTTCAGCGAATTGGGAAAATAGCACTTCCAGATATGCAACCTATTTTAGGTTGTGAAGAAACCGTTCATTATCGCAATAAATTAGAATTTACATTTTCAGATAGAGTGTGGCTAACACGTGAACAAATAGACTCTGGGGAAACATTTAATCGCAATGCATTGGGATTTCATGTAGCCGGAAATTATGCTTCTGTTTTACAAATTGAAGAATGTTTTTTGCAAGACAATCGTGTAAATGATATTCGAAATGCTGTTTTTCAATTTGCTATCGAACATCAATATACTTTTTACAATCTCAAATTCCATGAAGGATTGATGCGCAATCTAATTATCAGAAGCACCACTTTAGATGAATGGATGGTAACAGTTTGTTTTGCTGCTGCTGACATGGAAAAGATAGAACAGATGATGGCTTTTATAAAAGAGCATTTTCCGTACATCACCTCTTTAAATTACATCATTAACACAAAGAAAAATGATACTATTTACGACCAAGAAGTGATTACATATCATGGCAAAGATTATATCATCGAGCAATTAGATACTATTCGATATAAAATCAGTCCAAAATCATTTTTTCAAACCAATAGCAAGCAAGCTAAACGATTATATGATATTGTAAAAGAGTTTGGAAATTTTAGCAAAACGGACATCGTGTATGATTTGTATTGCGGCACCGGAAGTATTGGTTTATATATTGCCAACGATTGCAAGAAAGTAGTTGGAATAGAACAAATTCCTGATGCCATTACTGATGCGGCGTATAATGCAAATTTAAACAATATAGACAATACAGCTTTTCACGTTGGCACTTGTGAAGATATTTTGAAAGAAGATTTTATTCAAGCACACGAAATGCCGGACATTGTAGTGGTGGATCCGCCACGCGCCGGACTGCATGAAAAAGTAATTAATGTA
>JBDKHK010000205.1:0-16870 GCA_039797705.1 Bacteroidota bacterium | reverse complement strand
ATAAAAAAAAATATTTTGTCAAGATAATAATTAAATTGCAAAATAAATACCAAAGTCAAAATCTATAATGTTAACGATAATTTTTTTAGACATTGGATAAATAATTAAATGAGATAAATCATATTGATGTTATGTTGAAATGTACAGTTTTGAGTATTGGCGATGAATTATTAATTGGTCAAACATTAAACACGAATGTTCATTGGATTTCACAAAGAATGAATGAAATAGGTATTGATGTAATTCATCATATAACGTTGAGTGATGATGAAAATGATATTATTCAATGTTTGGATAATGCATTAATATCTTCTGATATAATTTTGATTACAGGTGGTTTAGGACCAACTTCCGATGATATAACGAAAGATGTACTTTGTGAATATTTTGGAGGAAAACTAGTGTTTAATGAAGAAGCATTTAAAAACATAGAGCGTATTTTTTCTTTGCGACAACAATGGATAAATGAAGCCACTCGACAGGTCGCATTTTTACCCGATATTTGTGAGGTTATTCAAAATAAAAATGGCACGGCTGCCGGAATGATTTTTACAAAAAATAAGAAAACAATAGTTTCCATGCCGGGCGTGCCTTATGAAATGTATGCTATGGTTACGGATGATGTAATTCCATATTTGAAAAACAATTATCGTCTTCCTTTTATTATTCATTATAATATTTTAACAGCAGGAGTGGGGGAAACTCTATTAGCAGAAAGATTAGAATCTTTCGAAAAAAATAAAGATGCAAGAATTAAGTTGGCTTATTTGCCAAATGTTGGAAAAGTACGTTTACGTTTAACAATAAAAGGTGATGATAAAGAAGAAATAAAAAAAATTATAGACGAAGCAAAAAAGGAAGTTGTAAGCTGCATTGAAAAATATATTTATGGTTATGATGATGACTTATTGGAAGCCAAAATAGGGGAGTTACTTTTGGAATGCAATCTAAGCATTGGTACGGCAGAAAGTTGTACCGGTGGATATATTGCACACCTCATAACTTCTGTAGCAGGCAGTTCTCGATATTTTAAAGGTAGTGTTGTTTCATATTCAAATGACATAAAATCGTCTATTTTGAAGGTAAAAGAAAGCACTTTAGAACAATTTGGTGCAGTAAGCGAACAAACAGTTTCAGAAATGTTGGACGGTGCATTACAACAATTAAAAGTTGATATTGCCATTGCAGTTTCCGGTGTTGCGGGGCCAGATGGTGGAACACCCGAAAAGCCTGTAGGTACTGTATTTATTGGTATTGCATCCAAAGAAAAAAAAATTATAAAGATGTTATCCTTTACAAATAACAGAGAAAGAAATATTCAATTGTCGGCAATAAGTGCATTGGTTTTATTGCGTAATTTTTTATTAAATGAAATAAAATCCTAAAATTTCAGTTGAAGTCTTGTAAATTGCATGAATCTATAAATACATACTATGGCAGAATATAAATTATTAATGCCCAAAATGGGTGAAAGTGTTATAGAAGCAACTATTTTAAGTTGGAATAAAAAAGTAGGAGATAAAGTACACGAACAGGATACTATTTTGGAAGTTGCTACCGATAAAGTAGATACCGAAGTTCCAAGTCCTGTGAATGGCGTTATTAAACAGCTGCTGCACGATGTGAATGCAACGGTGCCTATTGGAGAAGCGTTAGCAATTATCGAGATTGAGGGGAATGCTACTATTCAATTTATGCCTGAAAAGAAAAAAGAAAATACAGCAGAAACAACTCCACCAAATGAAGATAAAAAGAAAGAAGAATTAGTTATTCAGGAAACTACCAAAGCAGCACCCGAAATTAAACAAGAAGCAATACAACCAGTGCAACCACCAATTGAGAAAGCTAAAACTTATGTTGCACCAGCTATTTCTTCAGTTGGAAATAAATATTATTCTCCATTGGTATTGAGCATTGCACAAGCAGAAAATATTTCCATGCTAGAATTAGAAACTATTGTAGGAAATGGTATAGACAATCGAGTAACAAAAGAAGATATTTTAGGATATGTAGAAAAGAAAAAACAAGGCTTAATTCAACCAAAAATCATTACAACAGAAACAAAAGAAACGCCTGAATTAAAGGAAAATAAAACATCTATAACTTCTGAAATTCTAAGCAAAGAAAATACAATTGCGGGCGGTGCGAATATTGAAATAATTGAGATGGACAGAATGCGAAAATTAATTTCGCAACACATGACCAACTCAAAGAAAACGGCGGCACATGTTACATCAGTAATGGAATGTGATGTAACCAATATTGTTCGATGGCGAGAGAAAAACAAAGCATCTTTTCAAAAGCGAGAAAATTTTGGATTGACGTTTATGCCGATTTTTGTACAAGCAATTACCAAAGCTATTCAAGACTATCCGATGATAAATATTAGTGTGGATGGAGATAAAATTATCAGAAAAAAAGATATAAATATTGGTATTGCAACGGCATTGCCAACTGGAAATTTGATAGTGCCTGTTGTGAAAAATACAGACCAAAAAAGTTTGCTTGGCATTGCTCGATTAATGAATGAATTAGTTCTAAAAGCACGTTCTAATTCTTTGCAACCCGATGATGTAATGGATGGAACTTATACGATCACCAATATTGGAAGTTTTGGCAATATTATTGGCACACCGATTATCAATCAGCCACAAGTGGCTATTATGGCAGTGGGCGCCATTACCAAAAAACCGGCCGTGCTTGAAATGGACGGTCAAGATGTCATTGCTATTAGGCACATGATGTATTTATCCCATACTTACGACCACAGGGTGGTAGATGGTCAATTAGGAGGGCTATTTGTAAAAAAAGTGTCAGAATACCTAGAAAAATTTGACATACATCAAGAAATTTAGTATATTTCGGTATATTTATCCGCATAAAGGCATGAAAAACGTTCATAACATAACTGAATATAGAGAAAGATTAAAGAGAATATTGCTATATTTTGCACCACTTCCAGAAGAAGTAATGCAAGAGTTATTGTCACTCTTTACTATTGAAACCTTTCCATCAAAAGCTTTAATATTTGGTCCAAATACTACAGACAACAAGCTTTATTTTGTTATCAGTGGTTTAGTTAAAATTCATTATGAAGCAGAGGGAAAAGAAATTAATTATGATTTTAAAGAACCTAATACTCTTTTTTTAAATGGTTATGCTATTTACACTAAACGTCCAAATTTCGATTATTATTCTACGATGAAGCCAACGGTTGTTTTATCAGCTGAATATGATAAAATAGAAGTATTAGCAGCAAAATATCATAGTTTGGAACATTTAGCACGTAAAGTAGTAGAAGCCTATTATGCTATTTTTTTAAAGCTAAATTTTGATAGATTATTTTTATCTGCTGATGAACGATTTGATAATTTTGTCAGAGATCAACCATCGCTTATGAATATAATTCCGATGAAATTAATTGCCTCCCATTTAGGGTTAACACCAGAAACATTAAGTCGTTTAAGAGCAAGAAAAATATTAGAAAGCAAGTAGAATGAAAAAAACGTACAACGTAGAAGCAGCCAGGACGCAATTGAAAAATTACTTATTGTATATTGCTCCTGAAACTAATCAATCCGAATTAGAAGAGTTAGTGCAGGAGTTTACACCTCAATATTTTACTAAAAAAGAAATAATTCTAAAAGCTGGAGATTTTTCTGACACCGTTTATTTCATTACAGAAGGATTAGTGCGTATTTATTATGTGAAAGAAGAAAAAGAAATTACCAATTGGTTCTTGCCAGAAAACAGAGCATTTACCGCAGCCTATTCGGTGCTTTCAGGACAGCCGAATTATAGTAATTATGAAACTTTAGAAGATACTTATACTTTAACTATTTCTTATTCAAGGTTGGAATTTTATTATACAAAGTATCACACTTTAGAACATTTGGGCAGAAGATTGATAGAAGCATATTACGGTGCATTTATGAGAAAAACATTTGATGTACTTTTTCTTTCAGCAGAAGAACGATATAATTTATTTATAAAAGAACATGAAAGTATATTAAATAGAGTTCCATTACGCTATGTAGCATCCTATTTAGGACTAACGCAAGAAACCCTTAGTAGATTGAGATCTAAATTTTAAATAAAATATTTATTTATAAAGCTATTCTTGAAAATTTAGAAGTTCGCAAAATATTCTTTTTATTTACATTCACGCAAACGAAAAAATGTCACAGATAGAAAATTTATTAGAACACGAAGCTAAAGAACAATTCAAAGCAGTATTGATTCAAGTATCTGATTTGGAAGAGTCATCGTTTCAACCACTTTTAGATATTTGTGAGTTAGTTACCTATAAAAAAGGCGAAATAGTTATTAATGAAGGGGAAATAGCTCAATATTATCATTTTATATGCAAAGGAATAATACGAGTTTATTTTTATAAACATGAAAAATTGATTATTGAACGTTTTGAAAAAGAAAATGGATTATTTGGTGGCAATTTCACCCATATATTTAATCACCCAACAACCCATGTTTATGAAGCCTTAGAAGATTTGGTTTTATTGAGGTTCAAATATTCAGATTTAGATGCATTGTGCTTGCAATCGCATGCAATAGAAAGAGCTTATAGGATAATGATAGAAATATTTCATGCAGGATATACACACCGTATTTATGCTTTTAAATCACTTACATCTGAAGAACGATATCAAGTATTTACAGAACAATATGGTGACATTGCTAATAGAGTACCACTAAAAGATACCGCAAACTATCTTAGCATGACCCCCGAAACATTGAGCAGAATTCGCGCTAAATTTGATATGCGCTAATACTATTTTGTTTATTTGTTTTGCTCATTTACTTTTTTCCAAATCATAATTTGATTGGAAAATATTTTTGCAAAACCTTTCACATCTTCACCCGTCCAAGCATTATTCATTTCGCCATAGCTACCGAATTTACTGTTCATTAAATCAAAATCAGATTCAATTCCAATAAGCTCAAAACGATATGATTTTAATTTTATAAATACTTTTCCTGTAACGCTGCTTTGTGTGTTAGAAAAGAACGTTTCCAAATCACGCATAAGTGGCTCATAAAATAACCCTTCATGTAGGTTGCTGCCATAAACATTACTCAATTGGTCTTTCCAAAATAATTGTTGTTTTGTCAACGTATGTTTTTCTAATAAATGATGTGCTTTAATCAATATTAAAGGCGCAGCAGCCTCAAACCCAACTCTCCCTTTTATTCCAATAATAGTATCGCCCACATGTGTATCTCTACCAATAGCATAAGCACTTGCAATTTTATTCAACTCAATAATTAAATCTGTTGGATGTGCAAATTTTTGCTCGTTTAAAGCAATTGGTTCTCCTTGTTTAAATTCTATAGCAATTGTTATTTCTTCAACTCCTTTTTGCAGTTGAGTAGGATAGGCTTCTTCAGGTAAGCTTTGTCTGGATGTTAATGTTTCTTTACCCCCTACGCTGGTTCCCCATATTCCTTGGTTGATAGAATATGCTGCTTTTTTTGCATCTATTTCTACCCCATGTTTTTTTAGATATTCAATCTCTTCTTCTCTGGATAATTTATTATCTCTAATAGGTGTAATGATTTCAGCCTCTGGCATCACGATATTAAAAACCATGTCAAAACGTACTTGGTCATTTCCTGCACCAGTGCTACCATGTGCAATATATCCGGCGCCAATTTCTTTAGCATATTCTGCTACGGCAATTGCCTGAAAGACACGCTCCGCCGATACAGACAACGGATACGTATTGTTTTTTAAAACATTTCCGAATATCAAATATTTGATACATTGTTCGTAATATTCTTTTACAATATCGCGCACTATAAATTCTTTTACCCCCAATTCTTTTGCCCGTTGTTCAATTCCTTGCAATTGTTCTTTACTGAAACCTCCTGTGTTTACTGTAATTGCATAAACGTCTAATCCTTTTTCCTCTGTTAGATATTTTACACAATAGGAAGTATCTAAACCGCCACTATAGGCTAAAACGACTTTATTGTTCATCTTTTATTATTTTTTTATTTGCTTTACTTTTTCCAGCAGTTTTTACTACTTTAATTCGTTGTGATTTAGGAGTTTTTAATTTCGAAGGGATTTTCTTTTCTACTTTTTTTACTTTGGCAAACTCCTTTTTTTTATCTTCCTTTGGGTCAAATAACATGGCAGTACAAACACAATTTTTTCGCGCCATGCGTGTTAGAATATCAAAATTGACACAGCTCTTACAGCCTGCCCAAAATGCATCATCTTGCGTAAGCTCCGAATAGGTTACGGGTTTGTATCCTAAATCAGAATTTATCTTCATCACAGCCAAACTCGTAGTAATACCAAATATTTTCGCATTTGGGTATTTTTTTCTGGTGTAATTAAAAACAAATTTTTTGATGCGTTTTGCTAAACCGTGTTGGCGATATTCTTCTTTTACAATCAAACCGGAATTAGCCACATAGTCTTTCCCTTGCCAGGTTTCAATATAACAAAATCCTGCTATTTGTTTATTGGCAGTAAGAGCAACAATTGCTTTTTCCTGTAGTATTTTTTCTTTGATGTATTCAGGATCTCGTTTTGCAATACCTGTACCTCTTTTTTTAGCCGACTCAATATAGAGCTGGCAAAGTTCTTCAATGAAGCCAATATGTGCGCTATTGGCAACCTGAATAGTGAATGTATCTGTCGTTTTTTTCAACTTGCATAAAAGGATTAAAATCCAAAAAATCTAACCTAACAAAAATAAATCCTATCGTGTAAATTGAATGTTATTTTTTGAATATCTGTTTAGCTATTTTTAGCAATGCAAAAAATATTTAACTTTTCTTTTTATTTCTTACTAATAGCTTCTTCATTTGTTTGTTAAATAAATTACTACATTTGGAAAATTTTTAATATTACGTATGAATAGTTTACTCACTTTTATTGTCCATTGGAATGTAAGACCAGAAATAATAATGTTTACGGATACTTTTGGTATCCGTTGGTATAGTTTATTATATGGAGCTGCCTTTTTTCTTGGATATAATATTTTGTTTTGGGAATTTGAAAAAGAAAAAAAGAATACAGAAGGGGCCGATCAATTGTTGATGTATATGTTCTTTGCCGTTATTATTGGTGCTCGTTTAGGGCATGTGTTCTTCTATGATTGGAATTATTACAAGCATCATTTAGTAGAAATTGTTCAAACTTGGAAAGGTGGATTAGCCAGTCATGGAGCTGCCATTGCTATTACTATCGCATTAATACTATACAAGAAAAGACATCCAGAATACAGTTTTCTTTGGGTAATAGACAGAGTAGCAATTCCTACGGCAATTGGCGGTTCGTTTATTCGATTTGGAAATTTCTTCAATTCAGAAATAGTGGGCGATTATACCGATGGTAGTTGGGGAGTAGTATTTGAAAGATTAGGAGAGACCATGCCCCGTGTGCCGATACAATTATTTGAAGGATTTTTGTATGTGTTTATATTTATCGTACTGATTACAATATATATTCGAAAAAATTATAAACCGCAAGAAGGAAGCCTAATGGCTATTTTCTTATTTATGATGTTTGCGGGTAGATTTTTCTTAGAGTATTGGAAAGTAGATGATAATCCGCTTACTATGATGGGTATTTCACTTACACACGGACAATGGTTGAGCTTTCCATTCATTGCTATCTCTATTTTTATTTACTATCTTTCTTATAGAAATAGTAAAAAAGTAGTTTAATTTGGCAAATAGGTATAGAATAACAAATATGATTATTTGTTATTCTCCTTACTCATTCTCCTTATTTCATCAAACTCCGCTTTGGTAATGTCTGTTACAGACAAGCGTCCTTGTTTTATCAATTTCATTTCTGATAATTTGAGATTTGCTTTAATAGATGCTAAAGTAACTGGATTTTTTAATTTCTCTTGAGGGACAACATCTACACAAACCCAAGCAGTGTCTTCAGTAGTTGGATCTTGATAGGCTTCTTTTATAATTTTCATAATGCCAACAACAGCTTTGTCTATATTACTGTGATAAAACAAAGCAATATCACCTTTTTTCATTGCACGCATATTATTACGCGCCGTATAATTGCGTACGCCATCCCAGTGTTCTCTTTTTTTCTTTATTAAATCATCATAAGAAAAAACATTTGGTTCAGATTTCATCAGCCAGTATTGCATGCGATTTTTTTTAATGTACGCAAGTTAAATAAGCCAGTACAATATTCAAAATATGAATAAAGCAATTTTTATTCTTTTAATAGTCTATCTACTAATTGCTTCACACCAACGCTTGCTTTTTCTGTAATATATTCTACATTCACCATTCCTGATACAGAAGGACGATTGGGATCTATAACATATTTAGGAACCGTAAAATCGGTATAATGTACTAATCCTGCGGCAGGATATACCATTAACGATGTTCCGATAACAATAAAAATATCTGCTTTAGAAGCAATTTTTCCAGCAATATCCATCATGGGTACTTGCTCGCCAAACCATACAATGTGTGGTCGTAGTTGAGATTTTTTTTCACATTTATCTCCTTGTTTTAAATCTCCTCGCCATTCATAAATTAAATTTTCATCCAATGAGCTGCGAACTTTTAATAATTCTCCATGCAAGTGTAAAACATTCTTTGAGCCAGCACGTTCGTGCAAATCATCTACATTTTGTGTGATAATATGAACGTTGAATTTATCTTCTAATTTTACTAATAGTTTATGTGCTTCATTTGGTTCGCACTCCAACAGCTGCTTTCTTCGTTGATTATAAAAATCTAACACCATTTCTCTGTTATATTGCCATGCATCAAAAGTAGCAACGTCTTCTATTTTGTGATTTTCCCAAAGTCCATCACCATCCCGAAATGTTTTAATACCACTTTCTGCACTAATGCCCGCACCTGTTAGTACCACAATATTTTTTCTATCTGTCATCATTTATTGTAACGATTTAAAAGCTGCGCCCAAGTTATTAATAATGTCAGAAGCAATCATGCTTTCCATACTTTGCGAATGTAATGCAATTTCCGCCGCCTTGCCATGTAAAAATACACCAACAAGTGCCGTATCTATAGGAGGGTAGCCTTGCGAAAGCATGCCAACTAAAACACCTGTTAATACATCACCACTTCCGGCGGTTGCCATCCCTGCATGTCCACTCGAATTAAAATAAATTACTCCGTCAGGCGAAGAAATACTACTGTTTGCGCCTTTTAGCACAACAATCACCTTGTATTTTTTAGAAAATTCTTTTTGCAGTTTTAATCGTTCAAAATCATCTTTCCATTTTCCAACTAAACGCTCCAACTCTTTTGGATGAGGTGTAAGAATAGAATTGGCAGGCAATGATTTTAATAATATTTTTTGATGTGCTAAAATATTTAATCCATCTGCATCAATAATAATTGGACATTGTTGTTTTTTTAAGAAAGTAGCAAATGCCTTTATGGTTTCATCGTGCGTTCCAATACCTGGACCAATGGCAATAGCATCATAAATATTTTCTTTAGGAAATGTAGTAATATGTTGTTCATGCTTGTCAACAGAGCACATGGCTTCTGGAAAAGCTGTTTGGAAAATAGTGTATCCGCAAGCCGGAATATGTGCAGAAACTAAGCCTGCACCACTGCGTAATGCCGCCTTACTGCTGAGAATAGCAGCACCCATTTTACCATAACTACCAGCAATGATTAATGCATGTCCATACGTTCCTTTGTGTGAAAATTTTGAACGATGTTTTAAGCGTGCTATAATATCATTTGCCTCAATAAAATAATAATCTGTTTTTACTTGTTGAATAAATTCAGCATGAAGGTGAATGTCTAATACTTTAAATTCATTAACAAAAGCACCTGTTTGTGGCAACAAAAATGATATTTTTGGAAACTGAAAAGTATAAGTTTTATTTGCTTTTACTGCAATAGATGGTAATTTAATATCTGCCGAAATTCCACTGGGAATATCTACCGAAATGACAGTGGGGAATTTTTGTTGATTTAGATATTCTATGATTTTATAATAAATAGAATTTGTTTGAATAGGTTTGTTTAATCCTGTCCCGAATATAGCATCAATTATAATTGCATTGGTCGGTATCTTATCAATAAAATCTGCTGATTCGATAAGGTGAAGTTGTTTTTTGTGCTGCTTTTGAAGTCGTTTTAAATTATACAAATAATCGTTAGAATATTGTTTTGAAGAAATTAAAAATATTTCTATAATATGTCCCTTACCTAAAAGTAATCGAGCAATAGCAAGCCCATCGCCGCCATTGTTGCCATTGCCACAAATGATGTATTTGGGTTGTTTTTTATCAGGAAAATCTATTAAAAATTGCTGTACAAAAGCAATAGCAGCACGTTCCATTAATTGAATAGATGAAATAGGCTCCTGCTGTATGGTATAAGCATCTGCTTCTCGGATTTGTGTTGCGGATAATATTTTTATCATTTTGTCACTCTTTTGATGGAATGTAAAAGATGAGAGTAAGATTGTGTTTCTTCTTTCCAAATTCCTTTTTCATCTAAACTATCTATGCGAACTTGCCCAGATGCATGAATTATTTTAGTGGCATTTTTTTCTTTTAAAACAATACCTACGTGCGTAATTTTTCCTTCGTTATTAGCAAAAAAGGCTAAATCATTTGAAGTGCAATTTTTTAATGATACTTTTTTGCCTTGCGTAGCTTGTTGGTAAGCATCTCGCAGTAAAAAAATATGATGTATTCGAAAAACTATTTGTGTAAATCCGGAGCAATCAATTCCCATAAAAGTTCGTCCACCCCATAAATAAGGCACATTCAAGAATAATTTTGCAGTTTGAAAAATGTTTTTAGTAGTTGGTTTACTATTCAAATCTACCAATCCTCCAGCAGGAATAATTGTCGCACTGTTTTTAAAAAAAAGAGTTGACACAATATTTTTATTTTTATAATCAGTTGGTTTGCCAGCATATTCTTTCCATTGCTTACGGTCTATCCATCCTTCATACTTGTCATGGTGTAATTTTATTTTACTCCATTTTACTTCCATTTTCAAAATATCAAACGTTTCGCCATAAAGCACCTGGTTAATCATTTCGGCTTTATCGGACGGCTCGTTGCGCATTGGGATGGCAGATAAAAAGCAAATTCCTTTCATATTGTAAATATCCGTTTTAGAATTTGAAATTTATATGAAAAATTTTTTAGAATTTGCATTGGAGTAATTTTTCCTTCCTATATTTAATTAATCCTTAACGTCTATAAGATTATATTTGCTTTAGTTTATTTAGCTTGTTTGCTTACTTTTGTAAAAAGTAGGAAAATAAATTTATACATAATATTTAATATATATAATTAAATGAAAGTATTTAAGTTCGGAGGTTCTTCGGTTGGTTCTAAAGAGAACATTAAACGTATTATAGAAATTATACGTAAGGAAAAAGAAAATAACTCAGAGGTGGTATTGGTATGCTCTGCATTTAGCAAAGTAACAGACCAGCTGATTAATGCCGGTAAATTGGCAGAGAAAAAAGACAATACGACGTATATAGAAATTTTTGAAAATTTTAAAGAACGCCATCGCATAGTCATTCAAGATTTGGTGACCAATAAAACTATCAAAGATGAAATGATGGAAGAGTTTGATGATAGCATGATTCGTGTAGAAGATATTCTGAAAGGAATCAATTTATTAGGTGAATTATCTGATAAAACATTAGCGCAATTAGCTTCTTTTGGCGAACGCTTTTCTGCTTTTATAGTTGCTGGGGTTTTGAAAAACGAAGGTTTAAACGGAGTTTATGTAAATGCAACCAAATTAGTACGTACCGATTCTAATTATCTAAATGCTAAAGTTAATTTTGAAAAAACCAATAAAAATATTTTAGATTATTTTGAAACTATGCATGGTACAGCAGTAGTTACAGGATATATTGGTTCTGATGAATTTGGAAATGTTACTACCTTAGGTCGTGGTGGCTCTGATTATACAGCCGCTATTTTTGGAGCAGCACTAAAGGCAGATGCAATTTGTATTTGGACAGATGTAGATGGTGTATTAACCGCTGACCCACGAAGAGTGGAACAGGCATTTACCATTCCAACTTTATCTTACAAAGAAGCGATGGAGCTTTCACATTTTGGGGCAAAAGTAATTTACCCTCCAAGTATCCAGCCAGCGTATATTAAAAATATTCCCCTAATTATTAAAAATACCTTTAATCCTGAGCACCCTGGAACGCACATTTCAAAAAAAGCAGGAAAATCAAATAATACTATTAAAGGAATTTCTTCCATTTCCAATATTGCTTTGCTACGTATGGAAGGTACTGGAATGGTAGGTGTTGTAGGAATTGCTTCGCGTTTATTTGGCTGTTTATCCAGAGCAGGAATCAATATTATCTTTCTTACACAAGGCTCTTCAGAACATTCTATTTGTTTTGGCATTGTTCCAAATGAAGTAAAAAAAGCACAAAAATGTGTAGAAGAAGAATTTCGTTTTGAAATTCAAAATCGTCAAATAGCACCTTTAGTAGTAGAAACCAGCAATTCTATTATTGCAGTGATTGGAGAAAATATGTCAAACGTTCCCGGAGTATCTGCTAAAATGTTTAAAGCACTAGGGAAAAATGGTATTAATGTAAAAGCCATTGCACAAGGTTCCTCCGAATTAAACATCACCACTGTAATTGATAATTACAATGAAGCAAAAGCATTAAATGCACTTCATGAAATATTTTTTGAAAATGATGCGCACTCCGTTAATGTTTTCTTAGTAGGACCATCAGGATTGATAGGAAAAACATTATTGAATCAAATTAAAAATCAATTTGATTATCTGAAAAAAGAAAAATCAATCGAGATAAATGTAACAGGTGTTATCAACTCTAAAAAAATGTTGATAGACAGTAATGGATTTAACTTAGACGATTTAGATAAAACTTTAAACGATGGAGGAGAAGCATCTGATTTGGAAGCATTTACCAATAAAATAATTGATTTGAATTTTGCCAATGCCGTTTTTGTAGATTGCTCTGCCAGTAAATTTGTGGTGGAATTTTATGAAAAATTATTGAAAAAAAGTATTTCAATTGTTACGCCAAATAAAATTGCCAATACACTCAGCCAAGCAAAATATGATGGTTTAAGAGAATTGGCAAAAAAATCCAACGCTCGATTTATGTATGAAACCAATGTTGGTGCAGGTTTGCCAGTGATTGGAGTTTTGCAATCCTTATTAAATTCAGGAGATAAAATTTTAAAAATTGAAGCAGTTTTATCAGGAACTTTATCTTTTATTTTCAACAATTTTAAAGGCGATTTAAAATTCTCACAAGTTGTGTTGGATGCCAAAGCAAAAGGCTTTACAGAACCCGACCCACGCGATGATTTATCGGGTTTGGATGTTGCCAGAAAAGCACTAATTCTCTCTCGCGATTGTGGCGAGCAAATGGAGTTGAACGATATTAAAGTAGAAAATTTAGTTCCCAAAAATTTACGTGAAGTAGATGTAAATACTTTTCTCGAAAAATTGCCAGAGGTGGACAGCACTTACGAATCATTGAAAAAAGATGCCGAATGTAAAGGCAATGTATTGCGCTATATGGCAGTTATAGAAAATACAAAAGTATCTATTGAATTAAAACAAGTGGACAGCCAACATCCATTCTACAATTTGAGCGGAAGTGATAATATGATAGTATTCACTACAGAACGATATAAAAATAATCCGCTCGTTATTAAAGGGCCGGGAGCTGGAGCAGAAGTAACCGCTGCAGGCGTATTTGCAGAAATTATTGCTATCGGAAATTATATGGCAAATTAATTAAGAAATTAGAAATGAGATTTGAGAAATGAGATTATCTCAATACTCATACTTACTACTCAATACTCAATAATATGAAAATTGGAGATAAAATAAAAGTATTTGCCCCAGCAACAGTAGCCAATGTTGCTTGTGGTTTTGATATTTTAGGATTTGCCATTGATAAGCCCGGCGATGAACTTATCATGGAAATTACAAAAGAAAAAGGTGTTGAAATAGTAGATATAGAAGGAGATAATGGTGTATTACCAAGGGATGCAAAGAAAAACTCTGCCACAGTAGCTATTCAAGATTACTTGGATTATATAAAAGCAGATTTTGGTTGTAAAATATGGTTGAAAAAAATGATGCCAAGCGGCAGCGGACTGGGAAGTAGTGCAGCCAGCGCAGTAGCCGGTGTATTTGCAATAAACATGTTGTGCAACGAACGTTTGACCAAAGAAGAAATGCTCCCATTTTTGATAAATGCTGAAAAAGCGGCTTGTGATGCGGCCATTGCAGACAATGTAGCAGCAAGTTTATTTGGAGGATTTATTTTAGTTAGAAGTTATGAACCTTTAGATATTTTACAAATCCCCGTACCCGATGATTTATGGTGTGCCGTTATCAATCCACATGTAATTGTACTAACCAAAGATGCTCGTGAGATTTTACCAAAAGAAATTTCTCTAACACACTCACTGCGCCAAAGTGCAAATGTTGGAGGAATGATGGTGGGCTTGTTGCGCGGAGATTATGAATTAATTGGAAGAAGTTTAGTAGATTATATTGCCGAACCTTATCGCAGCAAATTAATTCCTGGTTTTTATGAAATGAAGCAAGCCGCCATAGATGCAGGGGCATTAGGCGGAAGCATTAGCGGCTCAGGACCAAGCGTTTTTGCTTTGTGCCATGGAAAAGAAACAGCATACAAAGCAGGCGAGGCAATGAAACAAGTAATGGATAATATAAATATTGGTGCGGAGGTATATGTAAGCAAAGTCAATAATCACGGACCCAAAGTTTTACCTATTACAGACTAACGATGAAAGATTTTTTTTCAAAATATAGAACCGAAACATTGGTATTAATTGCCATTCTTCTCGTAATTTATATTCCTTATTTTATCATAAACTCTGGAATCATAAAATCAGAAGAATCTCTATTGATGGCTGATACTTTAACAAAATATTTTACACCAATAATTATATCTGGTTTAGTATTTATTATTGTATATAAAGCCATAAAACAAAGCAAAGACAAAGATTGAATATTACTGAATTAAACAAAAGTAAAACATAAATTTTGTACAACATGAAATTATATTCCACCAAACATATTTCACCAGATGTAGATTTGAAAGAAGCCGTATTAAAAGGGCTTCCATCAGACAACGGATTATATATGCCTTATGAAATAAATCCTTTGCCAAAAGAATTTTGGAACAACTTAGAAAATTATACATTTACTGAAATGGCTTTTCATATTGCACAACATTTGATAGGTGAAGATGTGCCAAGTGAAGAGTTGAAAAAAATTATTCAAAGTGCGTATGATTTTGAAGCGCCATTAGTAGAAGTTGGAGCGGTAAATATTTTAGAATTGTTTGACGGACCTACTTTAGCTTTCAAAGATTTTGGAGCTCGTTTTATGGGAAGATTGATGGGATATTTTTTACGAAATAATGATAAAGAAGTAAACATCTTAGTGGCTACCAGTGGTGATACAGGAAGTGCAGTAGCGCATGGTTTCTTGAATGTAGATAGAATTAAAGTAACCATTTTGTATCCAAAAGGAAAAGTAAGCGATATTCAAGAAAAACAATTTACAACCTTGGGTGCCAATATTACGGCACTCGAAATAGACGGCACGTTTGATGACTGTCAGGCATTGGTAAAGCAGGCATTTTTAGATGAAGAATTGAATAAAAAACTAACACTTTCTTCTGCTAATTCTATTAATATTGCACGATTAATTCCGCAATCTTTTTATTATATATACGCTTATAAACAACTAAAAAACAAAAATCTTCCTTTGTATTTTTCAGTTCCTTCTGGGAATTTTGGAAATTTAACAGCGGGTTTATTTGCAAAAAAAATGGGCTTGCCAGTTATGAAAATGATAGCCTCTACAAATGCAAACAATGTCTTTACTGTATATCATCATACTGGAGATTTTGCTCCAAAAAAATCAGTACAAACCTTGTCAAACGCAATGGATGTGGGCAATCCGAGCAACTTTACTCGTATGATGGATTTGTATCAAAATGAACTATCTAAAGTGCAAGAAGAAATTGCAGCCTATTCATTTACCGACGAACAAACAAAAGAATGTATCCAAAAAATATACCAAAATTTTGGATATTTAATGTGTCCTCATACAGCAGTTGGATATTTAGGAATGGAACAATTTATCGAAGAAAATGATTTAAATCCGTTGGAAATAAATGCGGTTGTATTATCTACGGCACATCCTGTAAAATTTGGCGAAGTAGTAGAGCCTTTGATTGGTAAAAAAGTAGAAATACCTCAACGATTACAAGCAATCGTAAATGGAGAAAAAAAATCCATCCCAATGAATGCTGATTTTGAAGGATTTAAAAATTGGTTGCTCACGAAGTAAGTTGAGTTTAACTATTGGTTGGTGTCCTCGCCAACCAATAGTGAAAAATAACCAAATTTATTATTTCTTTTTTTCGTCGGCTTTTAATTTTTCTGCTTCTTTCTTTTCGGCTTTTATCGCACTTTGTTCTTCGTCTTTTACGCCCTTTGCAGTAGCCACCGTTGCAGAGTCATCACTAAGAATGGCAGAATCTTGCTCTATCACAGTTGGATTTTCAATTACTGCAGAATCGTTAGCATCCGTTGCTTTTTTATTGCAATGGTCATTACATGCTGAAAATAATAAAACAGCAGTAAGTAATATTACAGATGATTTCAATTTCATAAAATTAATTTTTAAGGTTTAAAATCGTTGTTACTTTTAAAGTTACTATTTTATATTTATTTCTGATTGATTTTTATAAAATTTAAGATTCTACAAAAAAATTATTTCTATCTGTTTGAGAAATAAATGCTTATGCTTTTATTTTTTTTTAATTTTACCTATA
>JBDKHK010000204.1:0-9992 GCA_039797705.1 Bacteroidota bacterium | reverse complement strand
TCAGAACCATTGAAAGATGTAAAATTATATTTAATTGCCGGTTTAAAATATGGATATGATATTGGTTCAAATTTTAAAGACCGAAAGAAAGCCGATCAGCCTATTCAAAAACCGCATGATTTTGGGGTGAATTATGGAGTAGGCATTGAAATACATTTTCCACTTTTTATACTTTCACCAGAATTTAAAGTATTCAATTCTTTTATTAATATTCATCAGCAAGATAATACCTTGCCTTATTCCAAATACATAAAAGGATTATACAACCGCAATTTTTGTTTTTCTCTAAATTTTGAAGGATAACTAATTGGCAACAGTATCCAACTTCTCTCTGATAGATAATTTCAAGGCTTCCATTGCATCCTCAAAACTTACATTGTTATTTACAATAATATCGCACTCCGATTTATAAGGAAGAATATATTTTTGATAGGCTGGAAACACATGATGTTCGTATTTATACAACACATCTTCCAAAGGATAATTGCGCTCCATTTTATCTCGTTTTATGCGTCTTATTAGTTTTATATGTTCGTCTGCATCAATAAATATTTTCAAATCCATTAAATTGGAAACATCTTCAAAATGAAATACAAAAATACCTTCTATCACAATAATAGGTGCAGGCTTAAATGTCAACATTTTGGGTTCTACTAATGGATTATTGTAAGTGTATTCTTTTAAAACAAGCTCTTCTCCATTTATTAATTTTAAAACACCCTGATGAAATTCTTCTTTTTTAAAAGACTCCGGCAAATCAAAATTCCATTCTCCGTGTTTATCTATCACTTGTTCCTCCCGTGGTTTATAATAATTATCTTGGCTCAAAAGGCAGACTTGTTCTTTAGAAAAACTTTGTTCTAATTCTTTTACAAAAGTAGTTTTTCCGCTACCGCTTCCACCTGAAATACCTATTACAAAAGGCTTTTGACTCATATTTATTTTTTAATCAATAAAAATATTATTTTCAATCTTATTTCGTCTTCCACAAATTTACATCCTATTTTTACTTGTGTATAAAAATATTCTCCAAAACTAATCAATCGAAAATATCTTACCTATTTTTACAACAAATTTTTATCATGCAACTGTTGGACGGCAAAAAAATAGCAGCGGAAATTAAGGCAGAAATTGCCATCGAAGTCAAGAAATTAAAATCAAGTGGTAAAAAAATCCCGCACTTAGCTGCTATTTTGGTGGGCAACGATGGTGCCAGCCAAACGTATGTAAACAGTAAAGTAAAATCTTGCGAGGAAGTAGGTTTTAAATCGACGCTGATAAAATTAGAAAAGGACATAACAGAAAATGAATTGATTACTCAAATCAATTTATTAAACAATGATGACTCTGTAGATGGTTTTATTGTACAGTTACCCTTGCCAAAGCATATTAATGAAGAAAAAATTTTACTTACTGTCGCTCCCGAAAAAGATGTAGATGGTTTTCATCCAATGAATGTAGGCAGAATGACATTGAATATTCCAAGTTATATTCCTGCAACACCCAAAGGGATTTTAGAAATATTAAAACGATACAACATCGAAACAGAAGGCAAGCATTGCGTAGTAATTGGACGCAGTAACATTGTAGGCTTACCGATGAGTATTTTAATGGCAAGAAAAAATAAAGTGGGCAATTGCACCGTTACGTTATGTCATTCAAAAACGGCGAATTTAAAAGAAGAAACGTTGCGGGCTGATATTATTATTGCGGCATTGGGCAAGGCTGAATTTTTAAAAGCTGATATGGTAAAGAAAAATACTGTTGTAATTGATGTTGGTATTACTCGTGTGGCAGACAGCAGTAAAAAATCGGGTTATCGTTTATTGGGAGATGTTGCTTTTAATGAAGTGAGTAAAAAATGCAGCTATATTACACCTGTTCCCGGTGGTGTAGGTTTAATGACGGTGGTTTCTTTATTACAAAACACATTGAGTGCTGCTAAAGAGGAGTTTTACAAAAAAACGATAAGTTTTGATGTGACAGATTTATAAGGAATTACAATTCAGGATTTTTTACAATAAAATACGGGTTCAACAAGTTTTCTCTGTTGTATAAAAGCGGTTGGTTATTATCGAAACGAAAAACTTCTGCTCCTGCTTCGGTGGCAACAATTTGCCCAGCGCAAGTATCCCATTCCATGGTAGGGCCCAAACGAGGATAAACGTCTGCTTTACCTTCTGCCAGTAAGCAAAATTTAAGCGAACTGCCTGCGGCAACAAAATCTACGTTTGAGAATTTACTTTTTTGTTGTTCTACATATTCCAAAAGCTCCGGCGTTTGATGTGAGCGGGAGCCTACTATTTTCAACACTCCATCTTCGGCTAAAGGTCTTATATGTAAAGGTTGGATGGTAGTATTTTCTTTTTTGAAACTGCCTTTGTTTTTTTCGGCATAATAGGTTACATTTTGCGCAGGTACATGCACAACGCCTAAAACAGGAATTCCATTTTCTACCAAGGCAATATTCACCGTAAACTCTCCATTTTTTTTAATAAATTCTTTAGTACCATCCAATGGATCTACTATCCAGCATTTTGTCCATGCTTGGCGGGTTTCATAATCCGTCAATTTATTTTCTTCTGAAATAATGGGAATAGAATTATCTAATTTTTGCAATGCTTCTACAATAATTGCATTGGCTTCTTTGTCTGCCAAAGTAAGAGGTGATTGGTCGCTCTTTATTTCTACAGAAAAATCTTGGTGGTAAATTGCTAGAATTTTTTCGCCTGCACGTTCTGCGATGGCAATGATGGATGAAATCATACTAAGGTTGGTATATAAAATTAAAATTGGCTGCTTCTGCCAGAGGGTTTAGTTTATCTTTTTCGCTCAAAATAATATCCTGCGCTGGGATTTGCCAATCAATATTTAGTTGCGGGTCATTAAATGCAATGCCACCTTCTGAATTTTTGTTGTAATAATTATCACATTTGTATAAAAATTCGCATATTTCAGATAATACGACAAATCCATGTGCAAATCCAGCAGGAATGAGTAATTGTTTTTTATTTTCTGCCGATAATTCTATAGAAAAATGTTGTAAAAAAGTAGGTGAACCTCTGCGAATATCTACGGCAACATCTAATACTTTCCCTTGGGTTACACGCACTAATTTAGTTTGAGCATGAGGGTCATTTTGGTAATGCAATCCTCTCAATACGCCATAACCAGATTTGGAATGATTATCTTGGATAAAATTGTATTCAATCCCATGTTCGGATAATTTTTGGGCGTTATAACTTTCAAAGAAGAATCCTCTGCTATCTTCAAATACAGAAGGTTCAAGAACAAACAAATCATTTATGGGAGTAGGGATTATTTTCATTTCAGCTATATCAGAAAATTTTTATGCGGATTTAATAGTATGTTTTATCGATGCCCAAAAATGTCTTCTTATATAGATGATAACTATTGCAATAATATCTATAAATATACCGATGAACATATACATTAAGAATTGGTTTCTTGTTGAAACTACATCTTTTTGCAGCGGCAAATGGGGTTCATCAATGGTTTGAAATAGGGGCATAATAGATTGCAAGTTAGACTTAGAGCCTTCTAATGCATTTGCTGTCATGGAATATAAACTTTCTAACAATCCTTTGTTGCGAATATATCTCGTTTCATTCAAATCTGCTTTAAAGGTGACAAGGTTATTTGCTCTATCTTTATAATCTGCTAGATTAAATTCCGAATTTTCTAATTGAGCTTTGATGTAGGCTAATTTTTCCTCCAAAAAGTCCACTGTTACTTTTGCCTTTCTGGTAGCTCTTTCTATATAATAATCTGTCAAGTTATCATAAAAAGCTTCTGTCATCAATTGGGAGAATTCTTCATCTGTTGAGGTAAATGAAACTGAATATATTTCTGCTTCATTGTAATCAATGGCAACCATCTTTTTTACACCTGCTAATACTTGTTTAAATACTAAATAATCAGGCACACTCATATCACCAACAGATGTAAAATCTTTAAAATAACTTTGTTTATATCCTGAAAATAGACGCAAATAATGATTAATTAAAAAATCCTCTCTTCCTCTAAAAACTTCTCTTTTAAACAATAGTTTAGCGCCAACTTTTTCTGTAAAAGCATAGGCAGATAATTTTCTTGGGTTTCCAAAACTTTTATTGGTTGGTTCTAAAATACTAGTAAAATTTCCATACCCGGGCAATTGAGGTCTTTCTTCAGAAAGGAAGAAGGTTATTTTGGCTAAATAAGTAGGTTTTACTAAAGAGCCTTTATAGTATCCATATAAGCCAGTGAGGATAACGGGAATAACAAAGACTAAAGCATAGCTTTTTGCTATTCCTAGTATTTCTTTAAATAATGCTATAAATTTTTTAAACCCTTGATCTTCTACTTCTTGAATGGGAGTATCTTCTGTGTCTGTCACAGGAGGAGTGGATGGGTTTAATTCTTCTATTTCTTGCTCTTGCATATTTACTTCTTAGTATTCCTTGCCGTTTGAAATAAGAGATATAACATCAATATGGAAGTCATGGCGCCTATGGCGCCTGTTACTGCGTTTTGAACTACTTGTCCGTTGTTTGCATTACGAATTCTTGGTATTTTTACTTTTGATGTTTTTGTTGGAATAACAATTACAGAACCTTTTTCTACGGAAGGGAATTTTTTACCAAACATTGTTCTATGTGTTCTTAAAATCTGACCATTAGGACGAATGACATACGTTTTAATTCTTCTTGCACTATCACTAAATCCTGCGCCGTATTTAACAATATAAAAACGGGCATCTTTTCCTTCTGTATATGGAACATATAAATTTTCTGGTTTATTTTCCACCGGATAATTAAATTGTCCACGCAAAGAAACTAAGTCTTTAATTGCGGGAATTTCAATAACATCTCCTGCTTTTAGTACATAATTAAATTTAGAATTTTTATTTTTCAATGCAAGGTTTAAATCTGTTAAAATATCACCTACTCCGTCTTCATTTCGTTTTAATCTTGCTCCATCAGCATAGGCAAATCTTGTTAACCCACCTGCTCTTGCTATAACAGAGGCTAGTTTTTCATCTTTTGTTGTCAATACATAATCCCCTGGATATAGAACTTCTCCTTTTAAAGTGACTTTCATTTGATATTCAAACTCTGGCGTTGAACGAACATAAACCTGATCATAGGGTTGTAATCTTATAGAATTGGCGACTGGATCTTTGCCTATATCTTTACTAATACTATAGCTGAGAATAGTAACTTGTGTGGGTACCGATTGTGAAATTGCTTTATCATAATTGGCAATACGTGCAATTTCTATTCTGTTAGAAGCAGCTCCCATTTTAAATCCTTGAGCTAAAATTAATGCATCTGCCAAGGTCATATTTTCCATATAAGGAAATTTATCTGCCTTTCGCACTAATCCGTTTACTTCGATAAAATATTGATCTATTCTTCTTAAATCTTTTAATACATAAATAATATCTCTTTTTTTCAATTTAAACGTATCCAAGGCTGCATAGTTATTAGTAGTGTCGATACTGAAGGATATTAGTTTTTCTGTCAAATCATCATTTACTCGATAGATAATAATTTTATCCAACAGTGCTTCTTCCTGAAGTCCATTACTCATGATGATAGCATCTCTCAAAGAGAGTCCTTTTTCTGATTCAAATTTGCGAGGGTTACGAACCTCTCCTTTTACTTCTATATCAAATTTATCAAAGAAATCTGTCTTAGAATATACTTCAATGGCATCTCTGAAAGTCAACACCATATTGTCTTCTGAGTTCTTGTCATCTATTATATTTTGCAGGCTTATTTTATATGTATGTTTTCTAAAATCATCAAAATTTGTTCTCACCAAATATGCCTCTTCCATGTAAGCATCCTCTTTCAATCCTTGGGCTCTGGTAATCAAATCGAATACTCTGTCACCTTCTCTCCACTCGTATCTTCCAGGAAGCATTACTGCACCTTTAATTTCTACATAATTTTTTACTGTTTCTGGAATAGCACGAACGGTAATTAAGTCGCCATTTTGTAATATAACTTTTCCGCCAATGGCTTTAACGCTGTCTAAATTGTAATCCATTAGAATTTGTTTATTGTCTTCATATCTTCTAATTTGAATAATTTTTTTAAAAGCATCTGGTTTGTAATTACCGCAAAATTTTAATAAATCTTCAAACGTTTCACCTGGTTTCATTTCATATCTGCCCGCTTTATTGATAGCTCCTTCAATTTGTACTATATTTTTTTGTGCAGAAACATATATATAATCATTATTATCTAAAAAGACATCATCTTGTTTTTCTGGTGTAAATAAAAATTTATATAAGTCAAATGTTCTAATAATTTTTCCGTCTCTTTTTATTTGTATATCACGAATAGTTCCTGATTTTGTAGGGCCTCCCACATACGCTAAAATATTATATGCAGTATTGATAGCAGGGAATGTATAAGAACCGGGATTTTCTACATCTCCTACTACATTAATGGTTATGACTCTAGAATAATTGATGGATACATCAAAATCTGATTTATCTATCATATACGCATTGGCAAATCTGGTGCGCAATAGCCCTTTGGCTTGTTCCAAGGTCAATCCCTTCAAGTATATTCTTCCTATATTTTCTTGTTGGATATAACCATCTTTATCTATATAAAATAAACGGTTATAATCTGCATACCCCCAAATAGATACTACAATTTGATCGCCCACTCCGAGTATATAATTATTGGGTGGTTTGATATCTACTGCGTTATTAAAAATTTTAACATCCTTTTGGCGGAAATAAGAAAATCCAAAAATTTCTACTGTATCTAATCGTTCCCGTAATTCGCGGGTAGCGGTAGCGGTAATTTTTTCTACTGTTTCTGATGCTTTTTGAGCTTCTTTTAATAATTTATCTGGTGTGTTTATATTTCCTTTCACTTCGCCGGCATTGGTAGCATTTCCCAAAGCACCTGATTGTTCATCAGCATCTGCTGCCCGAGGAGCAAAGCCTTTTGCTATATCCTGAGATTTTCTTACCTCTCCTGCTTTTAATTCTCCTTGTTTTATTTGTAAAGTATCTTCAATTTTTTTAAAGATTTCTTTTACGGTTGGGTCTGAATTAGCTGGCGGTATCATGGATTGAATCGACTTTTGCATTTGTTGTGTAGCTTGTTGTACTTGCTGCAACGGCATAGCTGTTGGCATTACAAATTGTGCTTTTACTGTGGAGCAAAGCAAAAATAAAACACTTACTACAAATATGCTTTTTATATATTTCATATTAATTTGATTCGTATTGACTTTTATAATAATTCAAGTATTCACCAGAGGTAACATTGTTCAACCATTCTTCATTTTGCAAATACCATTCTACTGTTTTTTCTAATCCTTCTTCAAATTGCAAGGATGGTTTCCAGCCTAATGCTTGATTTAGTTTGGTGGCATCTATAGCATAGCGCTTATCGTGTCCGGGTCTATCTTTTACATAAGTAATCAGTTGTTCAGAAGTTCCGGATTGTCTGTTTAACTTTTTATCCATGATGGAACATAGCAAGCGAATCAAATCTATATTTTGCCATTCATTAAACCCTCCGATATTATATGTTTCACCTATTTTTCCTTGGTGAAAAATCACATCAATAGCGGTGGCATGGTCTTCTACAAATAGCCAATCCCGTGTGTAATCTCCTTTTCCGTAAACTGGTAATGGTTTATTGTTTTTTATGTTATTAATAAATAGTGGTATTAATTTTTCAGGAAATTGAAATGAACCATAATTATTGGAACAATTAGAAATAACAATTGGAAGGTGATATGTATTTTCATACGCTCTTACAAAATGATCGGAGCTAGCTTTTGATGCGGAATAGGGAGAACGCGGGTCGTAAGAGGTTTGCTCTGTAAACAATCCTGTTTCACCCAAACTACCATATACTTCATCGGTAGAAACGTGGTAAAATAATTTTCCATCAAAATTATCTTTCCATTTGTTTTTTGCGGCATTTAATAAATTAACCGTGCCTACTACATTTGTCATAATAAATTCTAATGGATTCAGGATAGATCTATCTACATGCGATTCGGCAGCAAGATGAATGACTCCATCAAAATTATATTTATCAAACAAATGGTTAATTGCTTCTGCATCTACTATGTCGATTTTTTCAAAAATATAGTTTTGTTTTTGTTCTATATCTTTCAAGTTTTCTAAATTACCGGCATAAGTCAATTTATCTAAATTCACCATTTTGTAATCAGGATATTTATTTACAAACAATCTGACTACGTGTGAACCGATAAAACCTGCGCCTCCTGTTATTAAAATTGTTTTCATTTTATAATGTCCAATATTCTAATTGAGTAATTTTTGATTTGTACATATTTTTTATATCCACCAACACTGCATTTTCTGTTGCTATATTTGTAAAATATTCTTCTTCCAAATTTTTATATGCATCGTGCGAAACTGCCACAATTATAACATCGTATTTTCCACTTGGATGGTTGCTTAATGCGACATTGTATTCCTCCTCTACTTCATGCTTGTCTGCCAAAGCATCTACCATATCTACTTCTAATTGAAAATCTCTTAATTCTTTATATAACGTAAAAACTTTAGAGTTTCTTATATCCGTTACATTTTCCTTAAAAGTTGCACCCATTATCAGAGCTCTGCATTGCGATGGATTCTTTCCTTTTTTTAATAAAAACTGTACTAATTTTTTAGTTATATAATTAGGCATTCCGTCATTAATACTGCGACCGCTTAAAATAATTTGAGGTCTGTATCCTAATTCATTTGCTTTATAGGTAAGATAATATGGGTCAACGCCGATGCAATGCCCGCCTACTAATCCTGGTTGAAATTTCAAAAAATTCCATTTTGTGCCGGCTGCTTCCAATACATCGTACGTATTGATATTCATTAAACTAAAAATTTGAGAAAGCTCGTTCATTAAAGCAATGTTCAAATCTCGTTGTGTATTTTCGATTACTTTGGCCGCTTCTGCTACTTTAATAGTGGCTGCTTTATATACACCCGGTTCTATGATAGAACCATAAACTGCAGCAATATTTTCTAATGCTTCTTCATCACAACCAGAAACGATTTTAGTAATTTTTGTTAATGTATGAAGGGTGTCTCCCGGATTGATGCGTTCTGGTGAATAGCCGACTTTGAAATCTGTTTTGAATTTTAATCCAGATTTTTCTTCAATAATCGGTACGCAATCTTCTTCGGTACAGCCGGGATATACTGTTGATTCAAACACTACATAATCGCCCTTTTTTATCACTTTTGCAATAGTATTGGAGGCGCCAATCAGTGGTTTCAAATCCGGCACATTATGCTCATCCACAGGGGTAGGCACTGCTACGATAAAGAAAGTAGCTTGTTTTAATACTTCCGTATTTGCCGTAAATTCAATATCTGCTCCTTTAAACGCATCGGAAGTTAATTCATTACTCGGGTCGATATGATTGCGCATGAGTTCGACTCGTTTCTCATTGATATCAAAACCAATTACTTTAAATATTTTTGACAACTCTAAAGCTATCGGTAAGCCGACATAACCAAGTCCTATTACGCCTATACTCTTTTCTTTATTAGAAAAATCTTTTAAAAACTGTTGTGTGTTATTCATTTCAATCTTTAGGGAGCCGTAAAAATACAAAAAAAATCAGTAATTTTTTAGCATAAACGGCTAATAAATAATAAGTTTGTTTGTGATTTGGTTCAATTTTTTCTAAATATCGTATGTATTTATTTTATAATTTGATTATCTGGATTGGTGGTTTTGTTATAGAAATTATTTCTTTATTTCCTACTAAAGTGAAATTTTGGAGGAAAAACAGAATAAATTGGGAGGAATCTCTTTCAAAATCCATTAATATCGCTGAAAAATATGCTTGGATACATTGTGCGTCTGCTGGAGAATTGGAGCAAGCCATTCCACTAATTCAGCAAATAAAAAGGAAAGATAATAATATAAAAATTGCAGTTTCTTTCTTTTCTTCATCAGGTTTTGACT
>JBDKHK010000203.1:0-6586 GCA_039797705.1 Bacteroidota bacterium | reverse complement strand
GTGATGCAATTATTACCTAAAGACGAGGCTATACTTAAGTATTATGTTACGTATAATCATGTATATAAAGCTTACATTACTCATGACAATATTAAAATAGCATTTTTAGGAGAAAAATTACCAATTGAGCAACAAGTTAGTCAATTCGTAAATACACTCAAGAAACCAAACAAGCAAATTGGCTCGTCTTCAAAAGAATTATATCAATTATTACTTAAAAACGTATCCTCAAAAAATTTAACCATCATCCCCGATAATTTTTTAAATTATTTGCCATTTGAAAGTTTGCAAAATCCTTACTCAAATGACTACTTTGTAGCGCAAACCAATATTACCTATAACGCATCTATTGCACTTTGGTACTTGCACAATAAACAAACGCAAACTAATTCTTCTGTTAAACTTGCAACGTTTGCGCCTATTTATGAAAATACTATTTATAATAATACACAATTTCCGAATCTGCCCTATGCTAAAACTGAAGCTACTTCAATTGTTAATTTATTTGATGGAAGAGCATTTATAGGCCAGCATGCCACCAAAAATAATTTTCTGATTCAAAATAAATCTTACAGTGTTCTACATTGCTCTATGCACTCTGTGTTATATGATAATGATTTTAATCAATCATATTTGTTATTTGCCAATGCACAGCCAATGTATTTTAATGAATTATATACCAAGGCAATTCCTGCAGAGATGGTAGTATTAAGTGCATGTAATACTGGCGCAGGGAAACTTGTTGAAGGCGAGGGAATAATGAGTTTATCTAGGGCATTTACTTATGCTGGTGTAAAAAGTACTGTAGTTAGTTTGTGGCAAGTGCCCGATAAAGAAACTTCAGAAATCATGCTCTTATTTTATGAAGAATTAAAAAAAGGGCTAAGTAAACATGTTGCTTTAGCTAATGCAAAGCAGCATTTTATCAAAGCTAATCCCCTAAAACGACATCCTTATTTTTGGAGTGGATTTATTTTAATTGGTAATAATGATCATATTGTAGAGGCAACCCCTTGGATGATGTATTCGATTTTTACAATAAGCATTTTGTTAGTTAGTATCGTTGTCTTTTTTAATAGAAAAAAGAATAACTAATATTTATTTTAATTTCTTGTACAGTCTTTCGGCTTCTTGTTTAAAGGGTTCTTCTAATTTATTGAAATCTTTAACTATTTCAAGCGCTAAATCAGGTTGGTTATTTTGTAAATAAGCTAATGCTAAGTACCATTTAGCAGTTAAGGAATAAATATTATTGAGTTCAACGGCTTTTTGTAATGTTTCTATGGCGGCAACACTATTTTTCAATTCTATATTACAAATGCCTATATATAAAGAAGAATAGTTTGTTTTTTGTTGTTCTTGAAGAATTATTAAATGTTTTATGGCTTCTTTAAATTCCTGCCGGTCGTAAGCTGCAAAAGCAATTTGTATTAAAGAGTCTTTATCGTTCTTGCTTCTTTCTGAAGGGGAAATAATATTCGGATATTCAGTATAAAATTCTTGAAATAATACTGAAGGCTTCGGATTTTGAGTATACTGATAAACTGCAATAAGCGTAAATGTGATGGTTATGGCAGCAGCTATCCAAGTAAAATACTTTCTCTGTAGGTATGGTTTTATAGTAGCTTTTTCAAATTGTTTGACAGTGGCTTTTATTCGGGCTCTTTCGTTAATATGTATGCTATTCTTTAAATTTTTCCTAAATGCAAGCTCTTCAGCAAAATGTTCATCATTATTCAATAATTCATTGAATGCCATTAACTCACTTGCCGTTAGTGTATTGTCAAAATAACCATTTAGCAATCTTTCTTTATCCATGATTGGTTTCAATTAATTTTCTCAATTGTTTAATACACCTTGATTTTTGACTTTTTACTACATCTTTATTGTCATAACCAAGTGCATTCACAATGTCACCTAGTTTTTTTTCTTGATAATAAAACAGTTCAAGAATTTTTTGACAATGGCTCCCTAGTTTTAAAAAATAAATTTGTAATAAATGAACTTGTTGTTCTTTTTGAACATGTTCCAAATCATCCCATTCTACACTAATCTCAATATCAAACGGTACGAACATTATTTTTTTCTTTTTTAAATGCTTTAATAGCATAAACTTTCCTATCCCAATTAAATAGGTGGATATAGCGCAATTTAGCTGTGATAATTTCCCTTTTTTTGCATGTTCAACCAAAGCAACAATTGCATCCTGATAAATATCAATTATATCTTCATCTGGCAGATTGTATTTTTTGGCAAAAGCTACAAAAACACCTTTATTATCCCTATAAACCTGCTCAAGAACCTTATAATTCTCTAAGGATAATTCCGCTTGAATTAAATCATCACTCATCATTAGTGTAAATATCCTTTAAAAGTAAATCCAAAAATAAAAATTGACTTTCTTGTTTACTTTTTTTTCTATTGAGTACTAATCATTGTATTCAAATATTAAAGTCATTCAAAATGAGCTATTTAAAACTTTTAACAACCTTATTTTTTCTTGGGATTCAATTATTTGCCTATTCTCAAGAAGAGAAGAAGTCTATTTTTCAACGAATAAAAGAGAAAACGAAGGCTACTTCTGAGCAAAGGGTCGAAAATACAGGCGATAAAATTGGCAATAAAGTAGGCGACAAAGCTGATGCTGCAGTGGATAGCTTATTGTCTGGGGCATGGTTTAAAAAGAAAAAAAAGACTGATGCTTCTAAAGACGAAAAAAAGAGCGGTAATGAGCAAAATAAAAAAACCGAGCAAGTTGAAGCGGATATTAATAGAGGAGTAGCAAATGGTGCATTTGCCGGAAATGCAGTAGGTAAATATGATTTTGTTGCAGGTGAAAAGACCCTTTATTTTGATGATTTTTCAAGAGTTGAGATTGGGGATTTCCCAGCTGATATTAACACCAACGCAAGTGGTGAAATTGTCACTATCAATGGTAAAGAAGGCAAATGGTTGAACCTGACAAAGAATGGCAACTTCTTATTTGATGCCATTAAAACCTTGCCTGAAAATTTCACCTTAGAATTTAATGCTGGTATTCAAAATGATCCAAGTAATAATTACAGTGGTTTGGGACTTATATTTTCTACTGTTAAAGAGGATTTATTAAAACAAAACTTTTTTAGTGCTGGTACTTCTGCTTTATTCTTACATCCAGGAGCAGCCGAAGCCTCTGTAAGTGTAATTAGTTCAAATACAAATGGTGTTTCTTTTGACAATCAAATTAAAATGCCTCAATGGGATGTGGCAGACAATCGTTTTGTAAAAGTATCTATTTGGAGACAGAAAGGTCGGTTAAGGGTTTATGCAAATGAAGATAAGTTAGTAGATATACCACGATTCTTTACCGAAAATGATGGTCAATATCAAATGTCTATTTGTAGAAACTTTTTTAATGAATGTTCTGTGTTTATCAATAATATCAAATATTCCATTGCTGCTCCAGATACCAGAAGCAAATTACTTACTGAAGGAAAATTCAGTACAACCGAAATTTTGTTCGACACCAATAGTGATAAAATTAAACCTGAGAGTAATGCGATTATTGCGGATATAGGTAAAATCTTAATCGATAATCCTGGACTTAAAATTAAAATCATTGGTCATACTGACAGTGATGGTAATCCTGCTGCAAACCAAACACTCTCTGTTAAGCGAGCAGAAGCTGTTAAAATGAGATTTGTATATGGCTTTGGTATAGATGAAACCAGAATTATCACTGATGGTAAAGGGTCTTCAGAAGCTTTGAATACCAATAAAACACCTGAAGAAAAAGCAGCCAATAGAAGAGTAGAATTTATTAAACTTTAAAAATGTATTTATGAAAATAGTTGTTACGATTATATGTCAGTTAATATTAGCTACCAGTTTTGCCCAATTTAGACTACATACTAAATGGGTGAATAGCTTAACAGTTACTTCTGGACCAAATCAAGGCTTACCTAGAATAGCAAGAGAATTAATTTTTGCTACACCCGAAGCAAATACCTTAAAAATGATTGATCCGTTTAGTGTTATTCCAAGACCAACTAAGCCCATTAGTTTTGATATGGAAAATGGGGTATATGTAAACAATGTAGGTAGTTTTGATTTTAAGACATATGATCCTGCTAAGCTTCGTTATGTAATTGCATTGCCTTCGATTAGACTTTCTGATATTATAGAAGGAGGTAGAAAAAAAGGAAGAGCAAAGAGGGTCTATTTAGCGTTTTATAAATTACCATTTGATAGTACTAAATTAGCTGTAGTTGAAAAACATACTAATTTAAGTTGGACAATAGATAACAAATCTCCCCGAATTTTTCCTGTTTCAGGTAGTTTAGAAGACTTTGATAAAATCGCAGTTAATATTGATAGCGTAATTTTTACTGCCGCAGCAGGAACAAATACTGGAATTAATGCTAAGTCGGCCAATAGCATTATATCAAAATTTCAGCCTACCCAATCATTACAAGTTAGTCCAACTAAAACTAAAATGTATGAGGACATTTTTAAGGATCTTCTTGAACCTAATGATGAAAACTTATTAAACCCACTTAGAACAAGTACTTCTTTCAGATTAACCATAACCCTTATTGAAAACCTGAGGATTGACAATGCTGATGAAGCTGGTTTTAAGAATCTTAATTTAAGCATGATTAATAAAGGGGAATACTATGGCACTTTAAATGCAACAGTTAAGCATCAGTCATCTGTTATCACTAACTTGACTATTTTTGATAGCCCAATTAAAATCTCTGGTGACTCATACGCACACTTCACATATTGGGGCCCCAACGAAAGAAGACCAGTTGCCAATAGTTCATCCATCTTTACTATTCCAAGAGCAAATTTTGAAACGTCGAAACTGTTTATAATTGGAGGTTTATATGAAGGAAATTTAGTTGCAGGACCAGCAGGTAATTATTCAACTCAAAATAATTTTGCAATAATCAGTTCAACCGATAATTCCAGAAATATTTTTCTAAAAGACCTGAAAAATGGCGCCAATAGCTACATCATTAGTAAAAACGGCGTTGACTACTGGAAAATTTATTTTGACATCATTGCAATCAACTAGTATATGAAAAATGTATTAAGCGTACTTCTTCTACTATCGTCTATTTTATACGCTAAAGCACAAAACTTCAATTGCGACTCTTTAAAAAGACAGTTCAATGTAGAAATTGCCAATGCCAAAAAAAATGGCGCTGATAAACAAACATTGGATCAATTAGAAGCCATTAAAAAGCAAACAATTGATATGTTTTGTAATAGTTCAAAAATGGCAGCTCCTGAATATTCTAGTAATAATAATTCAGTGAAGTCGGCTTTATCAAAAAATGAAAAGAGCAGTCAGTTTAAAGCTGCATTTTCAATTAGTCTTAATATTGAAGCCTATGATGCCGAAACACCGATTAAGGCAATTTTTGATTATGCCATCAACAAAGAAGGTAATCAAATGCTAATTGATCAAGCTGGATTATCTAAAGCAGGAAAGCTTGCAGAACAAATGCAACAAGAAGATGGCACACTTGATGCTTGGATTATTGAGCAATCAGGAAAAAGTACTTTTTATATTACTTCTAAGGAAGAGGGGAAGATTGCTTTAATCAGCAATCTTCAACAATATATGATTCGCCCAACGAGTAAAGCCCAAATAAAAGTCACACCCTTAAAACTCAAAAGAAAAATTGCTGGCTATGATTGTATGGCCTTTAAAATAGCAGGTCAAGATAAGGGAGAAAAATTTGATTTGACATGTTGGATAACAAATCTAGCCCTACCATTTAAACATGGCAATTTTCCAATGTTTAGTATGATGAACGCAGGTCCATTGGGTATTCCTGGTAATCCACTCAGAGCTATTTTAGCTTTTGAAGGTAGTTTGGATAATAAACCAATAAAAATATCAGTTTCAAGGATTGTACCAAATAATCAAACCATTGTTTTAGCAGGGTATCAAATCTTAACAACGTCAACCATGTAACAATAGTGGTTAGATTTTTACCTACTTAATCTTCTATCGCTCTATTTAAGAACTGTAACATGGGTTGCATCGTAGCAAAACAGGTAATAATTTTTTTGATTATTTTTTTGTCAGTTAATTCTTCATCAGTTACCGGAACTGAAACAATAAAATTTTTCAATTTTATATAATCAATTGCAGGATTGTCTTTTTCATATCCTTTTGGTTCTCTAATTAAAGACATACCTTCTTCTCTTGAAAGATCGCCGAAAGTTTGCTTAAATTTTTTATTTTGAAGTATTCCTTTAAACTCCTCCCAATTATAATCAATTTCTTGTCTTACTTTTTTTATTTGATCGGGCTCGCCACCATACAATCCACCCCCTATAAAGCTTTTACCCCCTGGTTCACAATGAAAATAGTAACCAGCTAGCCAAGACTTTTTTCCGCCTTTTACAAAGTAGGCAGCCATATTATTTTTATAAGGGTCTTTGTTTTTACTGAATCGAACGTCTCTATTAATTCTAAATATGCAATCCTTATAAGATAAAACAGCAATATCCTGATCAAATTGGCCAGCCTGTGCTAAAATTTGATTCACTAATTCAATGAAATTTTCTTTTGCTGCATCATAGTCAT
>JBDKHK010000202.1:0-51389 GCA_039797705.1 Bacteroidota bacterium | reverse complement strand
AGCAATTAAAAGGAGTGGCAGAAATAACCATTTTGGGTGGAGAAGAACGAGAAATTCAAATCAAAGTGGATAAAGAAAAATTGAAACTCTACAAACTTTCTTTGGTTCAAGTGGTTGAAGCTGTAAACCGTTCGGGTATTGATTTACCTGCGGGAAAATTGCAAACCGATAAAGAAAATAATTCAGTGCGTTTGGTGGGGAAATTCAATTCTGTAAATGATATTCAAAATGTGCAAGTGGCAATGCCTTTTCCCAACAGTCCTGTGTATGTAAAAGATATTGCAGAAGTAACGGACGGCATAAAAGAAATTACGTCTTACAGTCGTTACGATGGTAAAAATGGAATTGGTTTAATGATTAAAAAACAAGGCGATGCAAATGCTGTTGATGTATCAAAATTGATTAGAGAAAAATTTCAGTCCATTGAAAAACAAAATGCCAATGCCAATGTGAAATTTGTAATTATGGACGACAGCACCGATAATACCATTGCAGCAGTTAATTCGGTAATATTTGATTTGATTTTAGCCGTGATTTTAGTGTCGTTAGTAATGTTGCTTTTCTTACGAAGTTTCAGAAATTCATTAATTATTTTGGTTGCCATTCCTACTTCCTTAATTACCGCTTTTGCTGTGATGTGGCTTTTGGGCTATACTTTAAACTTGATGACTTTACTCGCAATGTCTTTAATCATCGGTATTTTGGTGGACGATGCAACAGTAGTTTTAGAAAATATTCAACGTCATTTGGATATGGGCAAAGAAAAAAGAGCAGCAGCAATGGATGGGCGAATGGAAATTGGGTTTTCTGCTTTGTCCATTACATTAGTTGATGTAGTGGTATTCTTGCCGATTTTATTTTTACAGGTTTTCGTTGCCGATATGCTCAAGCAGTTTTCTGTTGTGGTGATTACTTCAACGCTTACGAGCTTATTGGTAGGTTTTACTTTAACACCTTGGTTGGCTTCACGCATCGGGGAAAAAGAAGATTTGCAACCGACTAATTTCTTTAATCGTTTCTTGCTTTGGTTTGAAAAACAGTTGGATAAATTTATCAATTGGTATGGTAAAACATTGAATTGGGTTTTAAATCACAAATTGATTTTCTCTGGTTTTGTTTTGCTTCTTTTTGTTGGAACAGCAGCAATGATGAAACAGGGAATTATCGGAAAAGAACTTATTTCAACAGGCGACCAAGGGAAATTTCGTTTAGCATTAGAGTTTGATAAAAGTACTTCCATTCAACAAAACAATTTGGTTTCCGAGAAAATTGAAAATTATATTATGAAACAACCCGAAGTTTCAACCATTTTCAGCAATGTAGGCGGGCCAAGTACAGGCATTGGAAGTTTGGGAGTTGGCTCTGCAAATAAAACTGAATTTACTATTCAATTAAAAATGAAGAATGACGAATTACGAAAAGAAGGAATTGAGAAAGTTCCGACAGAACAATTTATGCGGAAATTGAGAGCTGAATTGCAGAAAGATTATTCAGGTATCAATTTTTCAATGATAGCATTGGGTTTAATTCCTCGTTCTGCACCGATAGAAATTACATTGAGCGGAAGCGACCTAAACCAAGTAATGCAAACAGGTAACAATTTAAAATCGGTGATTGAAAAAATTCCCGGAGCAGATAATGTTCGTTTGTCTGTGGAAGCAGGAAGCCCTGAATTTAAAGTAATTCCCGACAAAGATAAAATGCAACGATTAGGTTTGAATACTGCCTATGTAGGAATGAATTTGCGTACCGCTTTTACAGGAAATGACGATGCTACTTTAACAGAAAACGGAACGGAATATCCTGTAAGGATTTGGTTGGATAAATTCAGTCGTAAAAATGAAGACGATGTAAAACAACTCAACATTGTAAACCCAATGGGAATTCCAATTGAAGTTTCACAATTTGCCGATATTGAACGAGATAATTCGCCCTCGCTTTTAGAACGAAAAGACCGCCAACCTGCTGTAACCTTGACAGCTGATGCTTTGGGAAGACCATCGGGAACAGTAGCAGATGAAGTGGTTGCTTACATCAAAAACAATCCATTACCAGAAGGCATTTCAATGACTTGGGGAAGCGACATCAAACGACAAAACGATAGTTTCGGAGCATTGGGTTCGGTCTTAATGATTTCATTCTTGCTGATTTATCTGATTATGGTGGCATTGTATGATAGTTATATTTATCCATTTGTGGCATTGTTTGCCATTCCTGTTGCAGCCATCGGGGCATTTTTAGCATTGAATTTATCGTTGAGCAATTTAAGTTTATTTGCTTTACTTGGATTGATTATGTTAATGGGATTAGTAACAAAAAATTCCATATTAATCGTGGACTTTACAAACCAATTGAAAGCAGAAGGGAAGCATTACAAAGAGGCATTGATTACCGCAGGAAAAGAACGAATGCGACCCATCTTGATGACAACTTTATCAATGGCAATAGGAATGTTGCCCATCGCCTTAGCCAGCGGAACAGCAGCAGAATGGAAAAACGGTTTAGCATGGGTAATTATTGGTGGTTTACTTTCTTCATTAGCTTTAACGGTGTATTTAGTACCGATGGTTTATGATGTGGTGGATACTTTGAAATTAAAAATTAAGAGTGAAAAATTAAAAATTAAAAATTAAAAGTGAAAAGTATGAAACACATAAAAGCAGAATGTACATTTTCACACCTACCCAAGGGTAATTATACCGTGAACATTTTGCACGATGAAAATAATAATGGGAAAATTGACAAAGGATTGATTTTACCAAAAGAAGGAATAGGTTTTTCTAATTTCACTTCCATAGGATTGACAAACCGACCCAATTTTAAAAAGGCAAGTTTTGAATTTAATCAGAATAAATCTATAAAAGTGAAGATGATTTATTTGTAGCCTAATAAAATAAAAGTTTAATAAATAACGGTCAATTAAAGAAGATGGAATCATTAATAAGTAATACAAATTGTTTCTTTCTGTAGAAATAACTAATTTGCAGAATTCATGAATTTTTTTTCTAAAAAACTTTTAGAGTGGTATAATCCAGATAGTAGAAATCTACCTTGGAAACAAACCAAGGATGCTTATAAAATCTGGCTTTCAGAAATTATTTTGCAGCAAACACGAGTAGAGCAAGGCACGCCTTATTATCATGCTTTTGTGAAAAATTTTCCTACGGTGCAGCAATTAGCAAAAGCACCTTTAGAAGATATTTTGAAACTTTGGGAAGGCTTGGGGTATTACTCTCGAGCCAGAAATTTACAAGTTGCTGCCAGCGAAATTATGAATTTGCACAATGGGAAATTTCCAAATACTTACGAAAATATTTTAAAATTAAAAGGTGTTGGAAGTTATACGGCTGCCGCTATCAGTTCTTTTGCTTTTAATCTGCCTTATGCCGTATTGGATGGAAATGTGTTTCGGGTTTTATCCAGAGTTTTCGGTATTGAAACGCCGATTGATAGCACGGAAGGGAAAAAGCAATTTGCACACTTAGCACAAAGTTTATTAGAGAAGAAACAGCCTGCTCTATATAATCAGGCCATCATGGATTTTGGAGCATTAGTGTGCAAGCCGCAACAGCCTTTATGCAACCAATGTCCGTTTAGTTCCACCTGTAAAGCATTGGAACAAAATAAAATCAATCTACTTCCTGTAAAATCTAAAAAACTAATTAAAAATAATCGTTATTTATATTATTTTGTCTTATTTGATAATGAAAATATTTTTATTCGCCAACGTTCCGACAAAGATATTTGGAAAGGATTATTTGAATTTCCTTGTTACGAATCGAATCAACCTATTGAAAACCATCAGCAACTTTTTCTTTTTTTAAAAGAAAATAATATAGATGCCTTACATTCATTTAACAAAGGTGTGTTTACATATAAACAAACTCTATCACATCGTCATATTCACGGATTTTTTTATGAAATTCCTTTAAAACGGCTCTCTATGGTGGAAAATAATTGGATTTGTATCCCAAAATCTGCTATTTCTGATTATCCATATCCAAAAATAATCAGAGCCTATTTGGAAGATAGATTACTTTCTTTATCTTAGATTTGTAATTAAACAAATACGCATCAAATTTTGTAATTTTGCAATACAAACTATTTAACTATGAGTGTAAATAAAGTCATTTTAATCGGACGTTTGGGCAAAGATCCTGAAGTAAGAAAAATTAATCCAACTACTACTGTTTGTAATTTTCCGTTAGCCACCAATGAATCTTATAAAAATCAAGAAGGCAATTACGTAGAACAAACAGAATGGCACAACATCGTCATGTGGCGAGGCGTAGCAGAACGTGCAGAGCGTATCTTAAAAAAAGGAAGCAATGTTTTTATAGAAGGAAAACTAAGAACTCGTTCTTGGGAAGACAAAGAAAATCACAAAAGATATACGACAGAAATAGTAGTAGAAAATTTTCAACTATTGGATAAAAGAGAGCCCGGAACTTCATCAGGAGAGCACAGAACAGAGAGTGAGCCCACCTCTCCCGAGTCCATTATTACTCCGCCAGCCATAGATGAAGATATACCTTTTTAAATATTAAAAAAAATAATCACATTGGACGACGGAATACCCATACCCTTTTTAGTAAACATCCTGCCAAATATACCCTGGAATGATATATTCAAGCCGTTTGATAGCGTAATATTACTTGAATTATTTATAATTCTATTACTACTGATTTTTACAGCAATGATGTGTGCGGTAGAAGTAGCTATTTTTTTATTTACAGATAATGAAATAAATGATTTAGAAAAAAGCAACGACCGCATTGATGGAATTATTTTTGATTTCATCAAAAAACCTAGACGCTTCTTAGCAACATTTGTACTTACCACTACATTATTTACTTTAGCCATTGTTTTGATTTTTGAAAACATTTTAGAAGTTGTGCTCCATCATGAATTTATTCAAACACACAGCACAATGTTGTTTCTTATAAAAATCTCTTTTGAAACTTTTATCATAGTTTTGTTTGCTGAAGTAATACCAAAATTATATGCTACTCAGCAATATTATAAAGTGGCTCGATTTGCCACACCTGTTTTGCATATTTTTGATATACTCTTTTCTCCATTTGTAAAAACATTGATTGCCTCTTCTAATTTTTTTGAAAAGAGATTAAAAGGTGTAAAAGACAATGTGTCCGCAAGAGATATTGATGAAGCAATAGATATAGCCAGCTCTCAAGATGCAGGAGAAGCAGAACAGAGCGATACTAAAATCCTAAAGAGTATCGTAAAATTTGGAAATATCTACGTGACCGAAATTATGCGCTCTCGGATGGATGTGGCTGCGGTGGACAAGAATACCAATTTTGAAGATTTATTAAAATTTGTACAAGAATCTGGCTACTCCAGAATCCCGGTTATAGAAGACAATTTCGACAAAGTGGTCGGTGTTCTTTATATCAAAGATTTATTAAAATATTTAGATGCTGATAAAGATTTCAATTGGCAACAATTAATCCGTCCGCCATTTTTTGTACCCGAATCAAAAAAAATTGATGACCTATTAGAGGATTTTCAAACAAAACGAGTACACATGGCAATTGTGGTGGACGAATATGGTGGCAGTTCAGGTATTGTTACGTTAGAAGATGTATTGGAAGAAGTGATTGGAGATATTAAAGACGAATTTGATGATGCTTCAGAAATTGATTATAAAAAATTAGACAATCACAATTATATTTTTGAGGGAAGAACAGCATTAAATGATGTGTGTAAAGTATTGGAAATTCCTATAGATATTTTTGACGACGTTCGTGGCGATGCCGATTCTTTGGCAGGGCTAATTTTGGAATTAAATTCTGAAATACCAGCGGAGGGAGACCAGCTAAATTTTAATAATTTTACGCTTATTATTTTGGAAGCAGATAAAACTCGTGTGATTCGAGTGAAAATTACAATCAACTATTAGCAAATTTATGATTTTAAATTTCAGATTTCAGATTTCAGATTTTTTTAATCGAAAGCTCTTTTTTTTCTATAGTATAATTTTTTCTATCTTTTTTCTTGTAAGTTGTAAGGAAACCTATACACCCAAACGCAATGCATATTTCCGCATAGATTTTCCAAAGGAAAGAATTTATACCACTTTTGAAAACAATACTTGTCCTTTTTCCTTTGAATATCCAGTTTATGGGAAAATTCAAAAAGACTCATCCAATAAAGAAGAATTACAGCAGCATCCTTGTTGGTTTAATATCATCTTTCCAGAATACAAAGGGAAAATTTATTTAAGCTATTCTGCGATTACGCCATCCAATTCCTTGGATAAGCTTATAAAAGACAGCTATAAACTAACATTTAAACATACAGTAAAAGCTGATTATATTGATGAAACGAACGTACAGGGGAAGCACCCTCATGTAAATGGTATTTTATACGATGTGGGTGGCAATGCCGCCAGTGCCGTTCAATTTTACCTTACGGATAGTGTTCATCATTTTTTGCGTGGCTCACTCTATTTTTACGCCTCTCCCAATGTGGATTCAATTGCTCCTGCGATTGAATATTTTCGCAAAGATATAGAACATCTTGTCGAATCATTTCAATGGAAATAAATGAAAATGATTGGATAGCAATTAGAATAACCGAAAAAAATAATCTTACAATTTCACTACTTTTTCACTCACTATTTCATTGTTCTGTTTGATTGAGAGAATATATTCTCCGTCGGGTAAGTTTTGTAAATTGTTTAATTCAATTTTGTTTTTCCCAATATTGCTTCTGCCTTGCCAAATTGTTTCAACTATTAGCTGCCCAGTAATATTTTGAATAGTAATAGAAGTTTGCTGAATATCTTTAGCATTAAACTCTACCATTAAAGAGCCCCTAAAAGGATTAGGATAAACTAAAAGGTTTTCTACATTAGTATTGTTTTTGACACCTGAAATTACAGAAGTTGAATCTTTTTTAACGATTCGAAATTTATCAAATACCTCTCCATTGTCTTTGTAAAATGTTCCGGTAAGTTCATTTCCTTCTACTTCTAAAATCATACTTCCTATCGCATCATCTCCAGAGTATTTTTTATACATAGCAGGATGCATTAAGCCATTATCAGCATCAGATTTGGAGCTATTGCCAACAACACCATAGACTGTTCCCTTGTTTTTATTTTCTCCATAAGTGTATTTTATATAGGTGCGATTGCTGTCCGGATTTCCCGAAGAGCTATCTACTATCATAGTGTTTCTTTTGAAAGAATAGGAAGGGCCATAATGCTTATTGATTAAATACGAACGTTCGTAAACATGGCTATGACCACATAATATTAAATCAACGCCATATCTTTCTAATACCGGGATAACTTTATCGCGCATAGATGCCATGTTCACTTCCCAAAAATTATCTGAATTATGAGAACCCATAGAATAGGGCGGCTGATGCCAGTAAGCTACTTTGAATTTCTTATTCGTGCTTTTTAAATCTTGTTCTAGCCATGTTCTGTAAGGATTTCCTAAATCCCAGGAAAATAAATATTTCCAAACTTCAGAATTTAATGCTAAAAAATGAGTGTTGCCAATGTCATACGAATAATATACTTCGGTATTAGAAGGTACGCCACCCATTTCTGCATTTTTAAATACTTCTACTATATCAAAATAAGGTCCTTTGTGGATAGATGGATCTTCTAAATTATTTACGCTATTGTAATCATGATTTCCGGGAATAGGATAAAAAGGTAAGAAACGAAAAATGGAATCGTAGCCATAATCATTACTAAATACTTTCTGAGAATACTCTTCATCAGTTCCATTGGTATAGGCATTATCGCCTAACCAAAGCCATCCGGTTACTTTGTTGTTTTCCAAATATTTTCTAAACCAATCACGCACTTTTTTTTGCCCAGTATTTCCAGAACCAAAATCGCCGGTTACCCAAAACTTAAAACCAGTAGTCGAATCACCGGGAGTAAGTGCTGTTAAGAAATGATGACGCTCGTCACCACCAGCTAAAACAGAAACATCTTGACCGACGCTATAATAGTATTTTGTATTGGCAATTAACCCTGAAATTTTTACTATATGATCTTTGGATAGTTTCGTTTCGGTTACAATATTGTTTAGCGTCGTAGGGGAGTCGCCATAGCGAACAACGCCATGCGTAGAATCACTAGTGCGCCACATCACTTTTACACTCGTATTAGTAAGGCTTTGTAGGTACGGCCCGCGTTGCAATGTTTGAGAAAATACGGTAGTCGTAATGGCTAATAATACAAAAAGGAAAAACTTTTTCATTTGGTTGCGTTTTATTTTTATAAACAGAAGATGATATGATTTGTGACAGTATTTACTGTTCCTATGCCTTATGCTAAATTGCGCAAATAATCGATTCTTTTTAAAGCAAACGATGGAGCTTTTTGTAAATTATAATATGCAAAAATATAGAAAAATTTGAAATAAACCCTATGTGTAGCCCTTTTTATTGTTGATTAATTAATAAGCCTACATCAGAGATGCCATTGAGCGGGTCTTTGCGCATGAGTTGCACTATAGAAATTTTATATTCTCCTTTTTGATGAAGTGATAAGGTGGTTTTTAATGGAACTGTTTGTGTACATAAACTCCCCGAACTTTTACCATAAGGCTTTCCATCTTTTTTAAATAATGGAATCTCATATCGAAAAGAAGTATCAGTGTTATTGCCATTGATAAATACTTTCAGCCATAAATTACTAAATTCATAATCTTTAGAGTATCGAACACTTAATGAGTATTGATAATTTTTATTATCTGTTTCAATTTTTATGGGAAAGGATAAAGTATCCGTGGATTTCCATGCATTTATATCTACAGATTGATACTTATTATAAAAATGTTTTTGCTCACAAGCAACTAAAAAATATAAACTAACTATCAGAAGGGCGAATTTTTTCATGTACTATTTTATTCAACAAAAATACGATAAATATTACTCAATCATTTTTAAAAATTCGTCTTCATCAATTACAAAAATGCTTGGGATTTTTTGTGCTTTTGTCAATTTGCTACCAGCTTTTTCACCAGCTACTAAATAATCCAAATTAGCACTGACGGCACTGCTATTTTTTCCTCCATTTTTTTCCACTAAAATCTTAGCTTCCTCTCTCGAAAAACGGGTTAAGGTTCCGGTAAATAAAAATGTCTTTCCACTTAATTTATCAGAGTCTAAAACTTCTTCTGTTTTTTGAATATTGACACCCAACGAAGCTAATGTTTCAAGGAGTTGAATGTTTTCTGTATCGGTAAAAAATTGAAATAAAGATTGCGCTACTTTTGGCCCAACGTCTTCTAATGTGCTGTATTGTTCTTCTGTCCAATATTGAAAATCAGTGAGGGTATTTACTTTTTTAGCCAACATTTTTGCGGTAGTACTGCCGATATGCCGTATGCCCAAACCTACTATTAGCCGATATAATTCATTCTTTTTGGAGGCTTCAATTCCGTCTTTTAAATTCTGTATGGATTTGTCTTTCCAGCCTTCCAGCTGTCGTGCTTTTTCGTAATCAATTTTATAAATTGATGTCATATCTTGAATGATATTTTCTCGCAAAAAAGTGCGTACATTTTCTTCTCCAAATCCAAAAATATCCATCGCCTGTTTGGATACAAAATGAATTAAATGTTCTTCTAATTGCGCAGTGCAATTTGGATTTATACATCGCCATACACTTTCATCCATTGGCTTTACCAAACGATGTTGGCACGATGGGCACTCGGTAGGGAAGTGGATTTTTTGTTCGTGTCCGTTGCGCATTTCTGCCACGCTCCCAACAATATAAGGAATCACATCGCCGGCACGTTCTACAATAACAGTATCTTGTAATCGGATGTCTTTATCTAAAATAAAATCTTCATTGTGCAAAGAAATAGAAGAAATCTCAACACCCATCAATTGTACAGGCTCAATTTTTGCAACCGGAGTGATGGCGCCGGTTCTGCCCACTTGAAATTCTACATTCAATAATTTAGAAGTGGCTTGTTTTGCTTTAAACTTAAATGCCACCGCCCATTTCGGATGATGAGAAGTTTTCCCTAAAGATTGTTGTTGTTGTAAATTGTTTACTTTTATCACCATTCCGTCAATGTCAAAAGGATAGCTGTCGCGCTTTACTTCCCATTGCTTACAAAAATTTTCTACCTCATAAATAGATGTAAAGATTCCCTTTTCTTGAAAAGGCGTTTTGAAACCAAGTTGTGAAAGAATTTCTAAATTTTTCTCGTGTGTTTTAAAAATATCGGTAATATCTTTTCCGTGTTTATCTGCTGCATATCCAATTTGATAAATGACTGCATTTAGTTTTCTGGCAGCCACTTCCGCTGAATCTTTTAAGCGCAAACTTCCAGCAGCCGTATTGCGAGCATTTTTATAAAGTTCTAATTCTTTTTTTCCTTCTATACGAAGTTGTTCATTTTGTTTGCTTCTTTCTTTATTTATTTTTTCTAATATGGCAAGCTCCAATAAAACTTCGCCTCGCACCTCGATTTTAGAAATTCCAAACTCCAAAAAATTTGCTTTTAATGGAATAGATTTGATTGCTTTTGCATTGGCAGTAATTTCATCGCCTTCTTGTCCATTGCCGCGTGTGGCAGCTCTTACCAAAAGATTGTTTTCATACACTAAAGCGATACTGCTTCCGTCAAATTTTTGCTCTACGATATATTCTATTTTAGAATGTTCTGGCAATCCTTTTTTTACTTGCGTACTAAAATTTTCCAAATCAATAAGGTTGTAAGTATTTTCCAAAGATAGCATGGGCACTAAATGTTGCACCGTTGGAAATTCTTTATTTAACCCTTTGGCTACTCTTTGTGTAGGTGAATCTGCTGTGAGGAGGTTTGAGTTTTCTTCTTCAATTTCTTTTAATTTTTTAAATAATCTATCGTAATCAAAATCTGAGATAATGGAAGAAGATTTTACATAATACTGTTGGTCGTGAAAATTGATGACTTTCTTTAAATCTTCACAAAAAGATTCCGTTTTATTTTCTGGAATAAAATCATCTAATTGTTGTAAAATTTTTTCAGTAAGTACAATCAATTCTTGCTGACTGTCATTCATTTCAGAAAATAAATCATTGCTCATATAAAACTGTCAATTGCTTTTGCTAATGTATAATCTTTTTCGGTTACTTTATTTCCTGCATCATGTGTTTGCAGTTTTATATTTACTTTGTTGTAGGTATTATAAATTTCAGGATGATGATCTTGTTTTTCTGCCACAATAGCCACTTTTGTCAGAAAGCCAAAGGCATTTGTAAAATCCTTGAAAATAAATTCCTTTTCAAGTTTATTGTCATTTATTACCCATTCCATAAAATTATTTTTATCTTGGTTAAAGTTAATGTATTAATATGAATTGGAAACTTAGATTCTTACTTTGGTTTGTCAATAATGTACAACCCATAAGAGAAGTTGATATAGAAAAAATTGAAAAAGAAAGAAAGAATACAAGATTAGCTTCCGAATTAGGAAAACTATTATTCGATAGTAAACAACAAGTAAAAGAAATAAAAGATTTTCATATTGGAGATATTCCTATAAGGATGTATCGTAATTCCTTAGAACCGAATCAGAAAGTGATTATTTATTTTCATGGAGGCGGTTTTGTGTTTTATAATATTGATTCACATGACTATGTTACACGCCGCCTTTGTGTAATGAATAATGCTACCGTCATTTCTGTAGATTATAGATTAGCACCCGAACATACCTTTCCTGCAGCACATGAAGACGCCTACAAAGTGATAAAATATGTTGCCACGCACGCAGAAGAATTAAGAATTGATGCTAATAAAATTATTGTAGCAGGCGATAGTGCCGGAGGAAATATATCCGCTTGTGCTGCACATTATTTCAGAAATCATCCGAAAGTAAAAATAGCGGCTCAAGTGCTGATTTATCCTTGGGTGGACGGAAAAATGCATTCCAATTCAATTGAACAATACAAAGACGGTTATTTATTGACTAAAACGGCAATGCTTTGGTTCCAAAAAACCTATACACCGCGAGTAGAAGATAGATTAAATCCGGAAGTGTCGCCAACGTATCATAAAAATTTCAACAATCTTCCGCCGGCATTTGTGTTGACGGCAGAATATGATCCATTGAAAGATGAAGGAAAATTATATGCAGACAAATTAAGAGAAAGTGATAATATTGTCTTATACAGAGATTATAAAGAATTAGTGCACGGCTTTTTTAATTTGCCCAAACTTTCAAATGAAAGCATGCAAGCATATTATGATGTTCAGGCATTTTTAAGGAAAGTATTGTAATTATTTCTTGTCGGTACTTAGTACCATTTTTAATTTCATCTTGGCACCAATAGACATAATATCTACTAAGTCCTGAATACTCAAATTTTCTGCTACTCGAAGTACAACGGTTTGGTCGTGATTGTTTCCCATAGCCACATTCAAAGCATTTTCCAGTCCTTCTAAAGGGATTTCAGTAGTATTGATATAATAACGCTTGTCGGCAGTAACGGAAAGTGTGACCGGCTGTTTGGCTAATTGGTCGGTGCTGTTTGCTTTTGGTAGCATTAACTTGATTACATTTGGATTGGACATCGTGGAAATAATCAAGAAAAACAACATCAGAAAGAACATAATATCGTTCATGGATGCCATGGCATCTTCATCGTGAAACGGTCTTCTTCTTTTGATATTCATATTGTTCTTATTCTGAATGAGCGAAATATTTAAAATTCACTTCTGTTATCTAAAATTTATTTTACCGGCTTTTGAATTCCTTTTACAAACTCAAAAATTTGTTTTTCCAATTTTGCCGAATAGCTGTCAATTAACATGAAAATAAAATTATATCCCATGAATGCCAATACTCCAACAATTAAACCCGTAGCAGATGAAATCATCTTTTCATATAAACCCGCTGAAATAGTTCCAATAGAAATATCGGCAGTTTGAGCAATGCTATAGAAAATTTTAATAACCCCTAAAATAGTACCGATAAAACCTAAACGTGGTGCTACTCCAGAAATCATACTAATCCAACCGGTGCGTTTTTCCATTTCATTTATTTCAATATTAGATTGAATTTCTAATGCCTTTTCGATATGGTCAATCGGTTTTCCTAATTGAGAAATACCTGCTTGCAATACATTTCCTAAAGCAGATTTATCTGCCAAGCACAATGCATCTGCTCCTTGTATATTGCCTGCATATAATTTATCCAATACGTCGCGTACCAAGGTGTTGTTGATTTTAGAACGCTGTCTGAAAAATAAAAATCGCTCTATAATGAAGAAGATTGCAATTACTAAGGTGCTAACCAAAGGAATCATCATAAAGCCACCTTTAGTTAGTAATTCCAAAACGGATAATTCCTTTATTGGAGCAGCCGATGCTGGCATAATGGAGTTGGCAGTGTCAACAGCAGTCGTGGCTAATTGAGTGGCGGCTTGCAAAAATATTCCCATATAAATTAAAAAGTTTGAACAAAAATAAGATTTTACCTTTAACGCTCCAATTAAATATTCTATTGTGTTGTGGATAACTAAAAAATTACCCGTTTTAACTATTTTTATCTATATTCATGTATGAATTTTTTTTATAAATATTGTCTTTTATTCTGTTGTCTTGGATGGTCAACTTTAGGAAATGCTCAAAATTCTACTGTTTTAGAATATAATCTCAATAAAAAATATCCAGAAGCACAGTACAAATTTTCCTTTGTTCATATTACGGATGTTCATATTGGTGAAGACGTGGATGATTATGGTACTCCAGGCTATTTTAATGATACTATGCCCGCCGAAGATAATAGTAAGCCAGTGGTTCGTTTGAAAAAAGCTGTTCAGTGGATTAATGACCATATTGACAGTAAGAATATCAAATTTGTAGTAATTTCCGGTGATTTGACCGGAAGTGCAGAAAAATCAGAATATCAGATGTGTAAAAAGATATTGGATGATTTAAAAGTACCGTATGTGCCAATAATTGGCAATCATGATATTTGGCCTTATGTTCGCTACCAAGATGAAGCACCGTATGCTTGCGGAGATTCTATTTTAAATGAAGTATTTGCCGATGCATTTGAGCGAAATAAACATTTTTTCCAAAATTGGAATGATGGCACTCGTTTATCCAGAACATATAATCCAGAAACAGGATTGGAACATTATTTTCAAAATTATTCTTTTGAATATGATGGTTTTGTTTTTTATGGATTGGATTTTAATCCAAGGTATCATGTAAAAAAAGCAGAGCCCGGTATTGGCCCCGAAGCCAGATTGATGGATTGGGCGGGCGGAACTTACAGATGGCTAAAAGAGGAGTTGAAAAATAACCCGAACAAGAAAAAGCACAATGTCTGTTTTATTGCACATCATCCGGTAACGGATAATCTCTTATTTATTATATCTGGATTTGTTTTTGATTGGCAAGATTATGTAAAACTAACAGATATGCTTGCGCCGTACAAAGAAAATTTAGGGTTGTGGATGGCTGGTCATATTCATATAGATTATGATTATGAGCTCACCAATAATATAATGCATGTAAGAGGAGTAGCCGCCAATAAAGATTTTGATTCCTCAAGATTTGAAATCGTCAATGTGTATGAAATACCAGATGTATCGACTGCTGTTCTAAATACAACCAACAAAGGAAGGGTAGATATTTTTCCAAATCCGAATGATGGGAAATTCACCATTATAGAGAAATCATTAAAAAAAGAAGCTGTTTTGCGAATGTATGATTTATCTGGAGGACTTATTTTTGAAATGCCAATAAAAGATTTTTTACACAATCAAGAATCTATTCAAATGGATTTATCCAAACTTCCCAAAGGTCTTTACCATTTGACAATTTCGGATAATGAACATACACTTTCCCAGCAAGTGATTTTGCAATAATTATTGATGCATCCATTTTTCCATATCTTGTTCATCGAGTTCTGCTCCAATTAATTTTTTTTCAACGATGGAATTGTTGAGATACATGATTCTCGGCAATGCAAATCCTGCTACTTTTGTCCATTTTTCGGGACCTAAAAATAGGTTGTGAGGAATGGTAGTGGCACTTGCATTTTCTAAAAAACCTTGCACTAATTCTTTATCGCCATTCAAAGCAAAATAAATAGGCAAATCAGGATTTTTTTTGTGGATAATAGCCAGTTTTCTGGCGGCTATTTTACAATGCGGACAAGTTAAACTCAAAAATGCAACGATGTGTTTTCCTTTGGCTAAATCCATAACAGGTATTTCTGTTTGTGTACTGTCATACATTAATTCCAATGGAACCCGATAATTAATAGCTTCGGGCTCATTAAAAAGGGCTTCTTTCGAATTGATTGGATTAATAAAAAAACCTAATCCGCAAGAAACAATTAGCAAAAATGGAATACTATAAGTTTTCCATTTTTTACTCCAAAGTTCCACTTCTGCCACAGTATAACACACTACACAGGCAATAATCAAAGCGATGTTTTTCAAAATTCCTTGCAGCGGACTCATTTGAATACTTTCTCCAAAGCAGCCACAATTCCCTGCATTTCCTTCTGTAATAATTTTATAACTTAAATAAATGCAGAAGAAACTCAATAATCCAATAGCAAATTTCAGCGTGAATCTTCGGAGAGCAATATTTAAAAATAACAACATTCCTAAGAAAAATTCCATAGAAATAATAGCTCGGGCAAAATAGGGTGCCGTATGCCAATTGGCAATACCAATATCTACAAACTGATATTCAAATAATTCCATTGGATATACTTTTGTCGCTGCCGACAGTATAAATAAGAATCCAATAGAAACAGCTAATAGGATGGAAATAGTTTTTTTCATACGAGCAATAAATCTAAGTAAAAAGTATGGAAAGCAACTTAAAACCTAAAAAATAAAATAAATACAAATTATTCTTAACTATATTGTACTAAAGTCATTTTTATAAATCATTTTTCTATGTACCTTTGCACCATAAAATTCTAAATATGTCTGTAATACAATTTGACCATTTAATCGAAGAAGAGAGAAATTTATTATACCGTACTCCAGCATTAGTATCCTATTTGATAGGTGGAGTAGATGGAACGTTTGACGAGAAAGAAGAAGCTCAATCTTTTCATACGGTTCGTATATATGCTGTAGATGGCGACCCAATAGTATTTGATTTTTATAAAACAGTAGAAACAGTACATGCAGACAACCTTAATACTGTTATGAACCAATATAACGGAATGTCTGTACAAGAGAGGACAGATGCAATGGTTGCAGAATTAGAAAAATTAAATGAAATTCTTCCTAAAGTAGATAATTTATTAGCGCGATCATTGTTGAAATCATTTAAAAGTCTTGCAAAAATGATAGCAGAATCTTCTGGTGGCGTATTCGGTTTTTTTGAAATAACGTACGAGGAAGAACACTTGATGGGTTTAGATATGATTACTTATCAACCATAAATGCCAACACAAAACACGATAGACGGAAAAAAAATTCCGCCATCTTTGCAGCAAATTGCTCAGTTGGTGAAATTGATGGATAGTCAGTTTCGAGTTCCTTTTACTAAAATTACTTTTGGCTTAGATCCTGTTATAGGTTTAATTCCTGGATTGGGAGATTTGATAGATTATGGTATTTCAGCTTTTATTTTGATTACAATGGTGCGCAATGGCGCCAGTAGTAAATCGGTAGCAAAGATGATTTTGAATATCACCATGGATGGTATCGTTGGATTAATTCCCGTTTTAGGCCATATTTTTGATGTTTTTTATAAAGCAAATCGCCGGAATCTTGTCTTAGCGGTAGAACACTTCGAAGGTGGACAACATCAAGGAAGTGCGTGGGCTGTAATTCTTCCTATTCTTGCCATTCTTGGATTAATATTTATATTTCTTGCAGTAATGGCAGGATATATTATGTACTGGATAGTTCAGCTTTTTAAAGGAGCATTATAAAAAAAAGGATTCAATTTTGAATCCTTTTTTTATAATTTAAGTAATATGATTATTCATCGTCGTCGTCGTCATCAATGTCCTCATTGTTGTCGCTGTCATCGTCATCATCGTCATCATAATCACTGTCATCGTCATCATCAAATCCATATTCTAAATCATCGGCACTTTTTACCTTTCCTTTGGATTTTCTTTTTGGAGTATCCTCCTCGTCGCTTTTGTCAAATTCATCAAAATCACCTCCTGCGCCTACAGATATTTCTTTCTCCATAGGAGCCGTAGCATCTGTGAAAATTTCGTCCTCATCATAGTCGGCTACCATTTTTTGAAGTTGCGTACTAACTTTTACTAAATAAGAAAACTCTCCCAATTCGATAGGAACAGCAGATACTAATTCCCTTTTAGCATTGGTAAACTGAATAATTGCTTTGTGGTACCCATGAGGATATTTTTCTGATAAAGCTTTCAATACTTCATCAGGCACATTTTTGTAATCTACAATTACTTTTCTGAATCCTCCTGCTGGTGGTATTGGAGCTGTTTTTACAGGAGCAGGAGCGTCTTTTTTTGCTTTTCCCTTTGCGGTTGTAGGTGCTTTATTTTCTGGCATTTTCGTAGTGTGTTTTTCATTTTTAACAGCCGGTTTTTCAGTTTCTTTTTCCGGTTTTTCCTTTGTTGTTTTCTTGTTGGTAGTCACTGATGTCATTTTTTTTGAAGGTTGTGTCGTTTTTATATCTTTTGTCGTTATTTTTTCCTCTTTCTTAGTTGCTGGTTTTGGTTTTGCAGGTTTTGCAATAGTTTTAGGAGTTGTTATTTTTACAACGGTTTTCTTTGCAGGAGCAATTCCTTTTGCAGCAGCAGGTTTAGTTGACTTCACTGCTGTTTTAGGAGTAGCTACCTTCGCCGATGCTGTTTTTTTATTTACAGTCTTAGTCGGTGTAGTTGCGCGCTTTTCGAGCGTTTCTTTTTTTGCATTCTTTCCCACAGACAAAATATTGTTGATGAGTTTTAAAATCATTGGTTAAATGTAAAATGAATTCAGTTAATTATGCAACTATTTTTTCAAAAAAAATCCAAAAATAAAATCTTTTTATTTTAGCTCAAATATTTATAAAATTATTGACAAAAAAAACTTTTTAAATAATTTTCGAACGAATTAGATAATTTATTGTTTTAAAGATGAATTTATCATACCAACTTCAATTATTTTAAACTAATTTTATAGTTAAATCCTTGTCTTATGAAGAAGATAATAGTTACCATTGATGCAATAGCCTTTAACGATAATGCTTTGAAATACGCACTTAGTATTGCTAAACAATCAGGAGGAATGGTCTTAGGCGTATTCTTGCACGATTTATCTTATGTGTATGCAGATTTACCCGGAATATTTGATTTAGTTCCAGTAGAATACAATCATATTATTGAGAAACAACATGAGGATAGCAAGAAGATTATTGAAAGCATGCGTTTATTCAATGACGTATGTAATGAATATAATGTAAAACATAAAGCACATGTATATGACGGAACCGGCATAGTAGATTTTTTAATTAAAGAATCAGTTTTTGCCGATTTGTTGGTATTGGATGAGCAAATGAGTTTTGCCGCGCATCAGGCAGGACATATACCGCCATTTGTGTCAGATATTTTGGAAGAAGCATTTTGCCCGGTATTGGTAATTCCAGGAAAATATGTAGATGTAGAAAATGTATTCTTATGTTATGACGGCTCTCCCTCCAGTGTGAAAGCCATAAAAATGTATTCCTATCTATTCCCAGAGTGGAATAATAAAAATACAACATTAGTATCATTTAATTCAACAGCATCTACGCATTTAACCAATAGTCAAAATATTAAAGACTTATTGAATCAACGCTTTCAGAATTTAAAATTAGATGTAGAACATGAAAAGAGAGCAGGCGACTCTATGTTGAGTTATTTTAAATTAAAAGAAGAAAAAGCGCTAATAGTGATGGGAGCTTATGGAAGAAATGCATTTTCAAGACTGTTGAAAAAAAGCACCGCTAACTCAATTATTACCAACACAGAAGTACCTGTTTTTATTACTCACGAATAAATTTTATTTTATGGCTATTATAAAAAAAACACCAGCAAAAGTTGCAATAAATAAGAAAGCAACCCCCACTAAGAAAGCAACGCCCACTAAGAAGAAAACACCAACAAAATTGGTGTTAAAAGAAGTTGCTATTGTTAATAATCCATTTTGGAATATTTGGGATGCGGGCACACAGTATAAAGTGCGATTATCTGTTCCTGATTTGTACAAAAAAAATATTACAGTAGAAGTGATAGAAGGAAATTTTTTGACTGTCAGTAGTAAGAATGAAATCAAAACTAAAAAAGAAGGAAAAAACTATATTGTTCGAGAATATAGCTATGACTCTTGGAGTAAATCTATCTATTTACCCAAAAATGTATTAGCAGACAGTGTAAAGGTGAAATACAAAGAGGGAGTTTTGAAAATTACAATAGATAAACAAATAGACACTAAATAGCTATTTAATAACATTCCTTTAAAATCTGCCTTCTTATTTTTGAGTTGTAATTAGATTGATTATTGACACTTAATATTTATGTGTGGTCAACAATAAAAAAATTAAGACATGATAGAAACAGATATTTGTATTATTGGCGCAGGTCCGGTAGGACTGTTTACCGTTTTTGAAGCCGGACTATTAAAAATGCGTTGTCATTTAGTAGATTATCTTCCTCAGGCAGGTGGACAATTGTCAGAAATATATCCAAGAAAACCAATTTATGACATTCCTGGATTTCCAACCGTAGATGCACAAGAATTAGTAGATAATTTATTAGAACAAGGAAAGCCATTCAATCCTACTTTTACTTTAGGAGAACGGGTGGAAACGGTTAATAAATTAGAAGATGGTACTTTTGAACTTATCACTCATTTAGACACCAAAATTAATGCAAAGATAGTTTGTATAGCAGGCGGATTGGGCGTATTTGAACCGCGCAAACCAGCAGTAGAAAATTTAGTTCAATATGAAAAAAAAGGAGTGGAATATATGGTGCTCGATCCAGAAAAATTCCGAAATAAAAAAGTAGTAATAGCAGGTGGAGGAGATAGCGCAATAGATTGGACATTGTTCTTGGCAGATGTAGCAGCAGAATTAACAATGGTACACCGAGGTGAAACCTTTCGTGGCGCACCAGACAACGTAGATAAAGTAAAAAAATTAGCAGCAGAAGGAAAAATACGTTTAGAATTAAATTCTAATGTAACGCATCTTCATGGAGAGGATGAGTTAGGAAAAGTAACCATTACCCATAACGATGGCACTACTAAAGATTATGAGAAAGACTATTTCTTAGCATTGTTTGGGCTAAGTCCAAAATTAGGTCCAATTGCAAATTGGGGATTAAGTATTGAGAAAAACGCCATCAATGTTGATACTAGAGATTACTCTACCAATGTAAAAGGCATCTATGCTATTGGAGATATTAATAATTATGAAGGAAAATTGAAATTAATCCTTTGTGGGTTTCACGAAGCAGCCATCATGTGCCATAGTGCAGCCGAATTAATCTCAGGAAAAAAACCCACCTTAAAATATACTACAGTGAACGGAGTAAGTGGATTTTAAATCATATCGACTAATGTTTAAAAACAACCCAATATAGTTGGAAGCTATCACTATTCATATACAACAAGAAAACTTATCCTTTCTCCCATTAGAAGTGCCACTTGGCATAGAATTATCTTTAATGGAAGTATTAAAAGGCGAAGATTATCCCATAGAAGCTATCTGCGGCGGAATGGCCATTTGCGGTACTTGCAGAGTGAAAGTACTAAATGCAGACGAGGTAATATTAAATGGCCCTAATGACGACGAATTATGTATGCTGGAAACACTTCCATGTGTTGAATTTAATTGTCGCTTGTCCTGCCAAATAAAAATATCAGAAAAAATAGATGGAATAAAAATAAAAATCCCAGAACAAGAAGGATTTTAACCTCTTTCTATACACTCTCTAACTGTTTTTGGTTACTATGTTATCTGTAAATTACACATGTTAATAATATAGCAATTCTATTTACTTTCTATTGTAGATATTTGCAATAACTTTGCGCCTTTTATTTAGACAAAGGTACAGAATATAAAATATCTTTTATGATACACAAAAGTAAATTAAGCTTCTTCTTCTTCTTTCTTTTTTTGTCCGTTTCAACTTTTGCTCAAAAAGAAAAGGACACTAAAACCATTAAAGAAAAAATTGAAGAAATTCCACAAGTAGTAGTCCGTAAGTCCAATAGAGAGTTCATAATAAAAGGAGTAACATTGGATAAAAACAATAAAGAACCCCTAATTGGTGTCAATATTTTTATTGAAACAGATAAAGCAAGAGGAACCGTTTCGGATTTTGATGGAAATTACGAAATAAAAGCCAACGAAGGCGATGTGATAGTATTTACATACCTTGGAATGAAAGAGGAGAAATTTTCAGTTTCTAAATCACAAACATTCAACTTGAATATGGAAGAAGAAGGCAGTGTGATGGATGAAATTGTTGTATCTGTCGGAAGGAAAAAAGAAAAAACATTAGATGCTCCAGCTTCCATTGTATCCGTAGATGCCTCCGCAATCAAAGCAAAAGCAGGATTGGGTATTACAGATTATATTAAAAATAGTGCCGGAGTGCAAGTTATGCAAACTGGAATTCAGGGCGGGCAACCCTCTGTTCGCGGCTTTTCTGGATACTTTAATAGTGATTTGATGTCATTAACAGACAACCGTGTTGCTAAATTACCCAATACGGGTTTGAATATGTTTCAAATGATGACAACTTCAGATGTAGATATTGAACGTATTGAAGTTTTAAAAGGACCAGCAGCAGCGCTATACGGCCCAAATGCCAATCAAGGCGTTATTCATATTCTCACCAAATCTCCATTGAAATATCAAGAAACAAAATTTTGGACATCAATCGGCGCACGAGTGAGATTAAAAGACACACTTCAAGATATTGACCGAATTAATCCAAAATTTGACTTTAAAAAATTAAAAGACCGTATGGTTTTTTCATTGGGGGCTTCTATTTCAGATACCATTAGTTCTAAAAATCCAAACGTAAAGATGGGAATCAGAGTGTCTGGTCAATTTTTCACCGGACATGATTGGAGATTTAGTGATATATACGAACCCAAAGATATTGTCTTATTTAAAGCATCTTCCGATACCGTTCATTATGAAAGACCAGACGGAACTTTTGATCCAGATGGAAAAGGCGTTGCCGTAAGCGATGAAAGAAAAGAAAGAATCATGAACGGACAAGTAGATGCCCGATATGATATACAAATAAAAGAAGATTTTAATATCGTATTAGCAGGTGGCGTAAATGTGAGTAATGGTATCATTCCAAGCCCGGTAGGTGCTATGCAAAATAAAAATTGGACTTACTCATGGGCGCAAGTACGATTTACTTGGAAAAATTTATTTATACAAGCCTATATGAATGGCAATAACTCCCATGATACATACTTCGTTCCAGTAGGAGGACGATATATTGATAAATCTCACATGTATTCTTTTCAGGTACAAAATTCCAATACAGTCTATAAAAAACGAATTAATTTAGTTTATGGATTTGATGCTTTCTTTACAAGACCTAACACAGAAGGTACCATGAATGGTAAATACGAAAATAAAGATAATATAGATGAATACGGTTTTTATTTGCAAGGAGATTATGCCTTACATCCACGGTTCAGTATGATTGTAGCAACGCGTTTGGATTACAATACAGCCGTTCGCAAACTGCTGTTCTCTCCTAAAGTAGCCATCGTGTATAAACCCGGAACCGGACATAATTTACGATTTACCTTTAACAGAGCCTTTAAAAATCCAGCTTCCGCCGCTTATTTTGTAGATGTTAAACAAGCAGAAATCCCCCAAGGGTTTGAAGTAAGAAATGTAGGAACACCCAAAACAGGTTTTAATTATACTTTTAATGCGAATCCAAATTATGGAGGGGAAGTATTGCCACAATTCTTATCTCCTTATGGTACAAAAGGAACACACCACGACGTAGGAGATCAAACCTTTACTGCAACCGGATGGCAGGGTATTTTAACCGCCATTCGAGGACAATTCGGCTCTCAAGCAGACATAGATCCTAATTCTCCATTACTACCACTCATCAATCAAGTAGTAAATTCTATCATCCCTCAAACGATACCAAACGATATCAATCAAGTAGTGAAAAACTTGAATACAAGAGAACAACAATTTGAATCTAATAACGATAGATGGAAAAAAACACAAGACATTAAACCATTAAAACCTACCATGACCTACACTTATGAATTAGGCTACAAAGGAGTTATTGGTAAAATGTTAGGATTACAAATAGATTTATACAGAACAGATTATAAAGATTATTTAGCTCCAGTAACATTGTTGACCCCAGCGGTAATGTTTGACGATAAACAATTAATGAATTACTTAGCTCCTAAAATTATCCAAAGCTATAATAATTTAGATCCCATCCTGCAATTAGCAATGAACTCATTCTTAGATCAAAGTGCAAAATTTGGTGGAAATAACAACGGAACCGCCAGCGATGAATTTGTATCTTTAATTACTAAAGCAGTTAAGAATTTGCCCATCGGCGTCATAACACCGAACGAAGGTGGAGGCCCTAATATGTTATTGGTTACCAGAAATATTGGAAATTTAACTGTTTATGGAATTGATTTCAATTCTAATTTATACCTTCCCAAAGGCATTTCCTTAATGGCTAATTATTCATTTGTAGATAAAGACTCCGTAAAAGTAGATAGCGCTCCATTAGGATATGTAGCTCTAAATGCACCAAAACACAGAGTAAATGTTGGTGTCAATTATTCCAATGAAAAAATAGGATTATCCATGGGCGTTAAATTCAAATGGAGTGCAAAATTCCCTGTTTTATCGGGTAATTATGTAGGACACATAAAAGCAACACACGATATGGATTTAGATGTTTCTTATACTCCTAAATTCTTAAAAGATCATTTTAATATGACTGTCTCTATTTCCAATTTATACAATAGAAAACAACAATACTTTTTAGGAGCACCATATATGGGCTTAATGGGTGTGTGTAAATTATCTTACACACTATAGTTGTTATTTAAAAACATAAACAATAAAGGCTGTCTTATTCTTATGATAGCCTTTACTTTTTTATACCATACCAATTTGGAAAAAATTAATTCTATTATTGCTTCTATCTCCTTTCAAAATTTCTTTTTGTTTTGTATAATTGAGGGTGCAAATCCAACATCTATCTCTATTACTTAATATTCCTCTTTTATTAGTCGGCTTCTTTCTGTTAAATCGAGGTTCGGGAATGTTGGTAGAGGGAGCATCTTCTATTGCTCGCCGCCTAAAATTCCCTGAATCCATGATAGGATTTACGGTTGTAGCTTTGGGAGCATCCTTGCCAAAACTATTTACCATTTTATTGGCCGCTTATAATGGATACGATGATTTAGTAATAGGAACAATTTTAGGAAGTAGTATTTTAAATTTTTTGGGAATATTAAGTATCGTCGGTTTTTACAGGCCAATACGAGTTAATAAAAACACCGCTTCAATAGGGATGTTGTCATTAATTGCAAGTGCTATATTATTATATACGCTCGCTAATTATTTTCATCCAACATCTGCTGCATCTACTGTTTTAATTTTAAATAAGAGCAAAGCAATTATTCTATTAATAGCGTTTGTTTTATTTATGACGTATGGATATTTTAATGTCAAAAAACACCAAACAATATGGTTTGATGAATTAGAAACAGAACCAACTTATTATGCTATATGGTTTTCTATTGTTTTAATAGTTGTTGGCATTATTGGTTTGATAGCAGGCGGCGTATTGGTCATAGATAATTTGATAGATATTTCAAGAAAATACAATATGTCACAGCGTTTTCTCGGACAGTTTGTGTTGTCGCTCGGTGGTTCTTTTGTAATGTTTTATTGGATTTTAAAAACTAAAGCCAACAAATCTAAATTTGAAGTCAGTAATTTAGTTGGGCAAAACATGCTAAATTTACTCGGCATTCTCGGCGTAGCGGCCTTTATTCAGCCTATTCGATATAATGCAACTTTTAATTTAGATGTAGGAATATTAATAAGCATTTCAGTTATAATTACCATTATGCTTTGGATGGGAAGAAAACTTACCCTTAATTTATGGAAATGTCGTTTTCTGTTTTTCCTGTTAATCCTGTATATAATATATCTTTTTGTAAGATAAATTATTCATTATTCTTTCGAGTTGCATGATAAACGCCTCTGCCTTCTGCTACTAAAGTATGGTCATTAGCCGCAAATGCCTGCATATTGGTAGTAATGATTTTATTGCCACTGCGCACGATGCGTGCTTCTATAATTAAATCAGTATTGCGTGCAGAACGAATGTAATCCACCCGCATATCCACCGTTACAAGTTTGTCTTCCATGCTTTGCAAAGTAGTAATGCCAGCTATGCCGCCTACGGCATCCATAGCAGCAGAAATAACACCACCATGAATAGCTAAAATTCGGGAATCGCCCACCAGCTCCGGTTTAAATTTTATGGTAGCTTTGGCAAATCCATTTTCTATTTCTACTAATTCCACTCCAATAAATTTATTGAATGGAATAAACTCATTAAAAATTTTAAAATACAATTCCTTAGGACCTTTCATCTGTCTTTTTTAATCTTCAATGATAAATAAATTTTCAGAAATATAGTCACAAAATAATTTTCCTACATTCGTTAATGTATAAATATTATTTAAATTTTTTATCCATTTATTGTCCATAAAAGGAGAAACTTCCAACATAAAATGTTGCAAATATTCCTCTCCAAAATCATTTTTTATTTTCTCACTGTTTACACCATACATCGTTCGGATAGCCGTCATAATATATTCGTTGTAACGATTGGTTTTGGATAAATTTTCCGTTTCAAAAGAGAACTCCTTGGCAATTATTTTTTGAGTGTAAATAGTATTGTTGGCAATATTCCAATATCTGTTTTTCCCATCATAAGAATGAGCACTTGGTCCAATGCCTAAATATGGAATTCCTTTCCAATAATTGGTATTGTGAAAAGCAAAAAAATCTTCTTTACAAAAGTTAGAAATTTCATATTGTAAGTATTGATGTTTTTGCATTTCTTCTAATAAAATAGAAAATTGTTGTACCATCCGTTCATCCGTGGGTGCTGTTTTTTTATGTTTTTTTATTTCACTTTCTAAAGCAGTTTTACCTTCCACCGTTAAAGCATAGCAGGAAATATGCGGAATATCTAATGCAAAAGCAGTGTGCAAATTTTGTCGCCATTGTTCATCATTCATCGTGGGCGTTCCATAAATTAAATCAATAGATAAATTATGAAAACCGATTTGTTTGGCAAATTGAATGCATTGCAATGCCTCGGATGCATGGTGCGCACGATTCATGTATTGTAAATCTTCTTCATGGAAAGACTGAACACCAATACTAAAACGATTGATAATTGTTTGTTCTTTTATTTGAATAAGATATTCTTTAGTTAAATCATCCGGATTGGCTTCTAAGGTAATTTCTGCTTGTGTGCCAACTGAAAATAGTTGTTGAATATGTTGAATAAATCCATTGATTTCATCAATAGTAAGCAAACTGGGCGTACCACCGCCAAAATAAATGCTTTCAATAATCGTTTCAGAGGAGAAAAAACTTTTGCGCATTTCTAATTCCTGATGCATGGCTTTTAATACCTCTTCTTTATAGCGAATTAAGGTGGAAAAATGAAAATTGCAATAGGAACAAGCCTGTTTGCAAAAGGGAATATGTAAATAGATGCCACCCATATTGTTGCAAGGTAGTGAGGAATACACAATAATTAATACCTTTGAGAAATTAGATAATAGGTTTAATTGAAAATTAAAATCTTCCAAATATCGCTTTTCATTCTTATGAGTATGTCTTGTGCGTATGCTCAAAGCATACATTTATTGATAAATAAAGAAGATTCAACTTTTAAGTTAAAATCCAAACAATTTTTTAAGAATGAAAAAGAAGCCAAACAGTTTTTAAAAATCACCCAAAATTCACTAATTAGAAAAGGATACCTCGAAGCATCTTTTGATAGTGTTACAAAGCGAAACGACACGCTATTCGCCTTTTTTCATTCAGGTAAAAAACATGATATCAAAATTCCTGCAACAGAAATAAGTAAAAAGAAAAGTAAGAAAATAAATCATTCAGACATCTTTGAATCAGAAATTACCAAAGAAAAAATCATACAAGATTTTGAAAATAATGGATATCCATTTGCAAAAATAGTTTCAGATAGTGTGGTTTTAACGGATAGCTCGCTCCGTATAAAATATGCAATTGATAAAGGCAATTTGATAACAGTAGATAGTTTTTTAAACCATGGAACCTCGAAACTCACAAAAGGATTTATTCAAAATTATATTTTAATAAAAAGCAAACAACCGTACAATGAATCCAAAATTCGAAATATAGATTTATTGCTCCAAAAACTTCCGTACGCCACCATCAAACAACCCACTTCCATTATTTTTAGAGATAACAAAGCCGACATACATCTTTATTTAGACAAACGAAAAGTCAATTCCTTTGATTTTTTAATTGGCTTTTTGCCCGGTAGCAACAATGGAAAAATATTGATTACGGGCGAAGCAAAAATACATTTACAAAATGCCTTTAAACGAGGAGAAGAAATTTATTTGGAATGGAGAAAGTTGCAGCGGCAGTCGCAATTATTGGATGTTCGATTTAATTATCCCTTTTTGTTGAATGCTCCAATTGGAATAAATTTCAACTTTAAATTGGAAAAACGAGATTCTTCCTCTTTGGATTTGGCTTGGCAGTTAGGCTTGCCTTATATCACCAGTTCAAATAATTATATCAAAGGTTTTTACAAATATTTCCAAACTATCATTCTGAATGCAGATACTACTTTTGCAAAACTGAATAAAAAATTACCGAGTAATTTGGATGCTGTTTACAATCAATATGGCATGCAAGCGTATTACGAAAAATTAGATTATTTATTTAATCCACAAAAAGGCTATGAATTACAATTAAGCGGCTCTATTGGTACTAAAAAAATAAAACCCAATAATCAAATCACGACACTGCAAGACGGTTCGGGTAATTTTGATTATGCTACATTGTACGATAGCATCAAGCGCAAATCCATAAAAGGCGATTTATTTTGGATGGGAAATTACTACTTACCACTCGGAAAAAAGAAAAAACATATCTTAAAATTTGGACTGAATGGCGGAGCCGTATTCAATAGAAATTTATTGAAAAATGAATTATTGAGAATCGGAGGAAGCAGATTATTAAGAGGATTTGATGAACAATCTATTTATGCAAGTGCATATAATATGGCTACTTTGGAGTATCGCATGATGATAATGCGCAATTCTTATTTCTTTCTTTTTATGGATGCAGCCTATGTGCATCGAAAATTTAATAATACCGTATTTCAAGATTTTCCATTTGGTTTCGGTGCAGGTATTACTTTTGGAACTAAAATTGGTATTTTTGGACTCACTTATGCACTCGGACAGCAAAAATACAAATCCATTGATTTTAGAAACTCTAAAATACACTTCGGATATGTGGTTACCTTTTAGCCGTTTCTATATTTTTCTTTTTTGTTTAATAGTAACTGTTAATGCCCATGCTGAAATAGATACTTCTTCTGTAAATCCAATTTTTAGAGATTCTATTTTAAAAAATAAAATTGACACTTTAAAATGGAATAAATTAGTAAATATCTTAGATAAAAACCGACCATCCAATTCAATCATCAACATACAGTCATTAAAACAACCCAGAGCAAGTTTGATTTTTTTATATATAACATCTGTTATATTAATAATATTAGTGATTCTAAAAACAATATTTGATGATTACACTCAGGCACTACTAGAAGGATTATTGAGTTTGAAAAAATTTTATATTTTTTATAAATCAAAAAAATATGACTCACTGTTTGCCGTACTAACGATTTATTTTTTAAAAATTATTATCCTGTCTATGGTCACTTATATCGGATTGAATTATTTTAACAAAAACAATTTTTCAGTATTTCAGACAGACAAGTTCCTGAAAATTTTATTGCTTTTAGTTGTCTTTTTTTCGATCAAAAACATCATAGAATCTATATTTAACTGGGTAATAGGAACACAAGACCCATATAGAGCCCTTTTTCTACAGAATCTTTTCGCAGAACTAATACTAAGCACCACCCTATTGATTATATTTATGACATATATATATAACTCACGGCTGTCCTCGGGGTTGATGACAATCTTATTGACAGCAAACATTTCTGCTTACCTGTTTTTCAACATAATCAGAAGTTATCAACTTATCAGTATTAATTCGATTAAATATAAGCTTCATTTTTTTTTGTATATTTGCGCATTCAAAGTACTTCCATTTTTAGTTTTGATAAAGTACATGCTTAATAATATCGTTTAAAAAGAGTGATAAATGGCTAAGAAAGCAGGAGAAAAAACAACGGTAACTAAAAAAACAACTGCTACAAAATTATCTGCTGCATCTAAAAAAATAGATGTAAAGACTAATGTTTCCAAAGAAATAATAAAAAAGTCAAAAAAAAATTTACCAGAAATTGTTGCTCCTAAAAAAATAAAAAAAACCGCCCAAAAACCAGCAGTAATTGAGGCAAAAGAAGAAATATTAACAATTAGCACGGCAACTAAAATCAACACCAAGCTGGATAAAAAAATTCTGATAGAAACTAAACCATTACCAGAAATAGTACAACCACAAAAATTAAAAACGGTAAAATCTATCCTAATTTCTCAACCACCACCAGAAGCCGGCAAATCTCCATATATAGACCTAGCCCAGCAATTTAAAATAAAAATAGATTGGAGACCCTTTACACATGTTGAAGGAATTAAGGCAACAGAATTCAGAAAACAAAAAATATACGTAGAACAATACTCGTGCGTGGTTTTTTCAAGTAAAATTGCCATCGAACATTATTTTCGCTTGTGCGAAGAATTGAGAATAAAAATCAGTGAAGACAATAAATATTTTTGCAATAGCGAAGCAATCGCACTATACTTGCAAAAATTTATCCAATACAGAAAGCGAAAAGTTTTTTATGGCGATGGCAGATTGCCTAAGCTGATGGAATTGATATTGAAACACAAAGAATCAGGAAGTTTCCTGTTGCCATGCTCTGATGTTCGAGACGGCGCACTGGCGGAAGCATTACAGAAATATGACATTCCCTACGTGGAAGCATTTATTTATAAAACAGTAGCAAGTGATTTATCCGATTTAAGCGATGTAAAATATGATATGTTAGTATTCTTCAATCCATCTGCCATAGATTCTTTATACTCCAATTTCCCAGATTTCAGCCAGGATGAAACACGCTTAGCTATTTTTGGAAATTCTACCGCAGAATCCGTAAAAACACACCAACTGAATATAAATATATTTGCCCCAACACCAGAGAACCCATCCTTGGTTGATGCCATCAAAAAATACATCGCAGCTTCTAACAAAAAAAAGTAAGTGATACTTTTAGCCCTGAATCATTAAATATTTTCCTTGTTATTCCAATTTCTTTTTTACTTTTACGATATGCCTTCTGCATTCAAAAAAATAGTAGTCATTTGCTTGTATTTAAATACGATGACCCTATATGCACAAATACAACCAGCTACTTCGCATTACATGGTGAATCCGCAAGTGAACAACCCAGCATTTTATGGATATAAAGACGGATATAATTTTGGAGCAAACTACCGACACCAATGGGCAAACTTAGAAGGACAACCCAGCACCATTAACGTTTTTGCAGATGCCAAATTAAATCAAATACACGGCGGAATTGGCATTAATATATCCAACGACAGATTAGGTGCTTATAATAATACTGCCTTTAAACTAGGCTATACTTTTATTCAAGATTTTAATAAGAAAATAAAATTATCAGTAGGAATAAACACAGGTGCTACTTTCTCCAAATTAGATGGAAGTAAACTCATCACCCCCGAAGGCACCAGCACGAATTTAAACGACCCATACCTTTCTAATCAAATACAAAAAAGCATACGCCCAGACTTAACGATAGGAGTAGCGATTATACATAAATATATAGAAATAGGAATAAACTATTCCAACCTGATAAACTTACCAGATAAATTTAAAGGAACCACCCAAACATTAAAACCTACATACGGAAGAGTTTTCCAAACGTATATAAGCAGTAAAATAAAAGTGAAAGAAAATTTCACCATACAACCTTCCTTTATGCTTACAACAGATTTTAAAGAACTGCAAACAGAAATCAGCCTTATTGCAGGATACAAAAATTATATTAGCGTGGGATTAAACGCAAGAGGATACAATAAAAGAGCATTTGAATCGTTATCACCAATAGTTGTCATCGGTCCCTTGAAAAATATTTGCATAATTTATAGTTATGACGTATCTTTAAGCAAACTTAATACAGTAAATAAAGGTTCACATGAAATTTCATTGAACTACTTTTTACCGAATAGCAAATTGTATAAAAACCCCAAAATTGTCAATAATCCAAGGTTTTTGTAAAATGATTATTAATATTTTAAATAAAGTGTTAATTTAGATGTACAAGTAAATATTGTTTTCATTACTTTTACATTTTATTTTAGGAAAAAAAACGTAAACAACTAAGATGAATAAACTTAAATTTTCGTTAATTGCAGCAATCGCTGTAATGTTGGCTGGATGTAAAGGCAATATGGGAACAGCAGGACAATTGATAGGTTCTCAAGATCGCCCCAAATGGGACAACAACCTATTGCCCTATGGTATGGTATATATCCCATCAGGTGTCTTTCATGCAGGTCCTTCAGACCAAGATGTAAATTACGCTTTTAATACCAAAATGAAACAATTATCCATAGTTGGTTTCTATATGGATGAAACAGAGGTAACCAACAATGAATACCGTCAATTTGTAGAATACGTTCGCGATTCTATCGCACATCAAATGATTGGAGGAGACCATTTAAAAGAAGGAGACAACGGTCAGCAAGCCATTAATTGGGATATGCCAATTGATATGGATTGGAATGCAGGAAATGGTGTTACAGAAGAAGGCGCTCAATTAGAACCTATGTTCTATTCTGAGGCAGACCGCATCGACGGAAAAAAAGAATTAGACCCTCGTAAATTACAATATGAATATACTTGGTTCAAATGGAAAGAAGCCGCTCAACAACGTCCAACAGATAAAGACCAAAAACCAAGAAGCTCCTTTATGGAGAAAAAGAAAATATCCATCTACCCTGATGAAATGGTATGGATAAGAGATTTCTCTTATTCTTATAATGAACCAATGACCCGTACCTATTTTACACATCCTGCTTATGATGACTATCCGGTAGTAGGTGTTACATGGGATCAATGCAACGCATTTAGCGCATGGAGAACATTATTATGGAATAGCTACAGAGCCTCCAAAAAAGAAGCACCAGTAGATCAATTCCGTCTTCCAACAGAATATGAATGGGAATATGCAGCAAGAGGCGGTAGAAATTTAGCACCATACCCATGGGGAGGTCCATATATCAGAAATACTAAAGGATGTTTATTGGCCAATTTCAAACCAGGAAGAGGTAATTATCCAGAAGATGGAGGCTTTTATACTGTAAATGCTAAATCCTACTGGCCAAATGATTTCGGATTATACAATATGGCAGGAAACGTAGCAGAATGGACTTCAACAGCTTATGAAGACGATGCAAATGCATTTGTACACGACAAACAACCAGATTTCCGTTATGATGCAAAAGAAGATGAACCAAATGTAATGAAACGCAAAGTAATTAGAGGAGGATCTTGGAAAGATATTGCATACTTCTTACAAACAGGTACTAAATCTTACGAATATCAAGATTCTGCAAAATCTTATGTTGGTTTTAGATGTTTATTACCATTCTTAGGAAGATCTATGTACGATACATATAAATAAATAAAAATTATCATTGAAATATTAGAACATTAAAACACTATTCTTAAACTAACCAAATTAAAAAAAAACATCATGGCAAGTTATTTTCAAACAAAAAAAGGCAAAAGAGTAAAAAATTTACTTTTCGGTGTTGGTGCATCTGTGGTAATTATAGGTGCATGGGCAAAAATTTTACACATTGCAGACCCTAAAATTGCAGGCATCCCATTTTATTCATATATGTTAACACTCGGTTTGTTAACGGAAGCAGTAATCTTCTTCATTTCAGGATTTATTCCACCTGAAGCAGATTATTATTGGGAAAAAATATATCCAGGATTAGATATTTACGACGAAAACATGGAAAAAAAATCTGAAAAAGCAGGTCATGCACCTATCCACATGTCTGGATCTAGCTTATCAGGTGAAATGGATAAAATGTTGCAAGCAGCCAAGATAGACCAAAGTTTAGTAACCAAATTTGGAGATAATCTAAAAGGATTTTCAGAACAAGTTGGTAAGCTGACAAATGTAGCAGATGCTACTATAGCTTCTAATGAATTTGCTGGCGCCGCTAAAGCAGCAGCAGTATCTTTAAACGGAGTAAAAGATTCATTCGCTTCAGCAGCAGATGGAATGAGTAAATTAGCAGCAGCTTCAGGTGATGCTTCTCAATACCATTCACAAGTTCAAAATGCTACTAAAAATTTAGCAGCATTAAATGCAGTTTATGAAATGGAATTACAAGACACTAATAATCATTTAAAAACAATGAACAAATTCATTAGCAACCTATCTGTTGCAATGAATAGCTTAGAGGGTTCATTGGCTGATACTGAAAAATATAAATCACAAATTAGTGGTTTAGCAGGTAACTTAGAAAAATTAAACGGTATTTACGGAAATATGTTATCAGCGATGCGTTCATAATTGACTTTTTTTTAAATTATTAATTAACTAATCAAGAAAAAAAAGTAAGTTATGGCAATTCCTAAAGAGAACAGGCAGCAGATGATCAACATGATGTATCTGGTGCTTACAGCAATGTTGGCATTGAACGTTTCTGCGGAAATATTAAATGCCTTTAAAACAGTAAATAAGAGTTTAGAAAACTCTAAAGGTACTGCAGATACAAATCTAAAAACAACTTATAACGCTTTTGCCGCTAAAAAAGCAAAAGAGCCTACTAATGTTGATGTAGCTGCTAATGAAGAAAAAACAAAACAAGCACAACAAATTTCAGATGAATTATTGTCTTATGTCGATAAATTAAAAAAAGACGTCATCGAAAGAGCCGGTGGACCAGATAAAGATGATGTAGATGGAATTATGGTGCGCAAAGATGATATGGATGTATCAACAGGATTCTTAGTAGAAGGGACAAGTGGTAAGAATGGAAGAGGTTATGAATTGAAAAAAGAAATTGATAATGCTATCTCTAAATGGGAAGCATTAATTATTCCTACAGACCTCCAAGCGGTGAAAGATAGAATGTCAATATCTACTAAACCAAACGAAAAAAATGGCGATTGGGTACGTGAAGAATTTTACCAAATGCCAGCTATCGCATCTTATGCTATGTTGACTAAAATAGAGGCAGATATAAAAAGTACTCAAGGAACATTAGCATCTTATTTCTTTAGTAAAATTGGGGCTTCTCAAGAATTGACACAAGAACAAATTGTATTTGACAGATTTTCTGCTCAAATTACATCACCATCTACTTATATTTTAAAAGGCGAAACATTCGAAGCAAATGTATCTTTAGCCGCTACATCTTCTAAAAGTTCAGGAACTGTTTCTGTGAATATCAACGGACAAAATATCCCTGTAGATCAAGCTACTGGTATTGCTAAATACAAAGCGGCACCAGGAGTAGGAGAGTATTCTTTGAGAGGTTCAGTTGCTGTGAAAAACGATAGAACGGGCGAAGTGAAAAGCTATCCTATTCCTGAAATGAAATATACAGTAGCAGCACCTTTTGCTACCGTTTCACCTACCAAGATGAATGTATTTTATATAGGAGTAGATAATCCGGTTGAAATTTCTGCTGCAGGAGCTTCCGCAAATGACTTAAAAGTAAGCATGACAAATGGTACGATTTCAGGTTCTGGTGGAAAATATACAGTAAGAGTATCACAACAAGGTACTACCAATGTAGATGTAACAGCTAAAGGTAAAGCATTCCCTCCATTCCCTTTCCGTGTGAAATTAATACCTAATCCAATTGCAAAAGTTTCTGGCATGCCTGGTGGTAGAGTAGGAGCAGCAGTATGGAAAGCACAAAAAGGGGTAATTGCTGATTTAGAAAATTTTGACTTTGATGCTAAATTTGAAGTATTAAGTTATAATATGTTCTATCAACCAAAATTACAAGACCCAGGTATTGCCTCTGCAACGGGAGCTTCTTTTAGCCCAGCTATGCAGTCGTTCATGCAAAAAGCAAGACCAGGGGATATTTTTTATATAGAAGAAATTAAAGTAAAAGGACCAGATGGTCTGTCTCGTAAAATACCCGGAATTGCTTTCAAAATTGATTAATAAGAATTCTTTATACGTATGAAAATGCAAGTAAATAAAATTGGTTTGATGCTATTAGCAGTATTGCTGTTTGGGGCTTCTGCTTCTTCCTTTGCTCAAAAAAGTAGCAAATCTAAGAAGAAGAAACCTGCGGCTTCTACTGTTGTACAAGATACAACAGATAGTGGAGGTGCGACTACTAATAATAATGCTACGTTAAATACGTCAACCCCTGTTGATCAACCAGTTTCAACACCAACACCAACTGCAGCGCCAGCAGCACCAGTAACTACAGCACCAACTACTACCGTTGATACAGATGCTCTTAAAACGGAAGTTCAAAAATTGCCTTGGATGCAAGAAATTACTGGCAAACGCGTAGCTATGTCTTATGAGCCAATTCGCGAAGCAGATGTATTTTGGTGGAAAACGGTATGGCGTGTTATTGACTTGAGAGAGAAAATAAATTTGCATTTTAAATGGCCACAAGCACCGTTTATTAAAGTTTTGACAGATGCTATACAAAGTGGTAAATGTCAAGTATATAGCGGTATGGATGATGATTTTGCAACGCCAATAGATCCTAAAGAAGCACTAAATATTGCAGGTGGCGGTGTAGATTCTATCTATGTTACAGATCCAGTAACGGGTATTCAAGAATTGCAAGTAGTTACTAATGAAGTAAACTGGAACAATGTAAATAAATTACGTGTCAAAGAAGTTTGGTTTTTTAATAAGCAAACTTCTACCATGGAGGTTCGTGTTATGGGTATTTGCCCAATGTTTGATAATTACGATCCAACAACCGGCGATTTCCGTGCAGAAGTTCCTGTATTTTGGGTATATTTCCCAAGCTTACGTCAAACATTAGTAAATTCAGCTGCATTTAATCCTTTTCCAGATGGAGTACGTTTAAATTGGGATCAAATATTTGCTTTACGTTTATTTGGAAGCTATATTTTTAAAGTAGATAACGTTCAAGATCGTCGTATTAAAGATTACAAATCAGGTATTGATATCTTATACGAATCTGAGGCTAAAAAACAAGAATTGTTCAATTTTGAGCATGACTTATGGGAATATTAAAAAATATTTTCAGATAAAAATAAAAACGGATAGTGTATTGCTATCCGTTTTTATTTTGAATATATAGAAAATTTTAGCTGTAATTATTACAGATTAAGGATGGAAATATTTATATACAATTTGTGCTTTTACTTTACCGAGTGTTTTTTCTAAATCAACGAATGATAGCGTTCTGATATGGGTAACAGAGTTATGTTCTTTCAGTAATTTCTCTGCTAATTTTTCACCAATTCCTTTTATTTCACTTAATTCAGTTTTTAAAGTATTTTTATCTCTTTTATTTCTGTGGAAAGTAATACCAAATCGGTGCGCTTCATTCCGTATATGTTGTATCACTTTCAGTGTTTCTGATTTTTTGTTGATATGCAATGGAAATGCATCATTGGGATAGTATATTTCTTCTAATCTTTTTGCAATGGATATAAGTTGTATTTTATCCTGAAGATTTAACTTATATATACTCTCCATAGCGGCGCTTAATTGTCCTTTACCTCCATCTATTACCACTAAATCTGGCAAGGGTTCATTTTCCAAAACCAGGCGATGGTATCTTCGATATACTATTTCTTTCATAGTATCAAAATCATTGGCACCTACTACTGTTTTTACATTAAAATGGCGATAATCCTTTTTGCTTGGTTTAGCATTTTTAAATACTACACAAGCAGATACGGCATTGGTGCCTTGAAAATTTGAATTATCAAAACACTCAATGTGCTTAGGTATATGATTTAATTTTAATTCCTCTTGCATGGTTTGTAAAATGCGAGTGGTATTATCTACTTTTATTTTTTCTTTTCCTTTTTGCTTTTGAAATAATGCATTGCGTTGAGCTAATTCAACAATATGTTTTTTGTCGCCAATTTTTGGAACTTGAATAGTAAATAAATCATTTTCTATTTCGATTTCAAATGGTAATAAAATCTCCTTTTTTTCAGAAATTTCTCCTATCGTATCTATCATTGCAAATCTCATCAACTCCTCTTTAGATTCTTCCAATTGCTTTTGCAACGTGAGTGCTTTCGTTTTTATAATAGTGCCTTCATATACATATAGATAATTTATGTATGCTTTCTTGTCATCTTCAGCAAATCCAAATACATGAAAACTCCCTAATTTAGGATTCACAACAGTCGAGTTAATAGTATAAACTTTTAATGATTCTAATTTATTCTTTATAATTGCAGCTTTTTCAAATTCAAGTATTTCGGCACACTCTTCCATTTGTTGTTTTAGGATATTGCGCAATTCTTGTAATCTGCCTTTTAAAATTTTTCTAATTTGCTCAATATTATTATTGTAATCTTCTTTGGATTGCAGCCCCACACAAGGAGCTAAACAATTTCCGATATGATATTCCAAACAAACTTTAAATTTTCCTGCTTTAATATTTTTCTCTGTCAATGGCAAAGTACAACTCCGTATTGGATACATCTTTTTTATTAAATCTAAAACGGTACGTGCTTGATGTATGGAGGTATATGGCCCAAAATATTCTGCTCCATCATTTTCTTGTTTTCTTGTAAAAAAAATACGCGGAAAAGGTTCGTTAGCAATTTTGATATAAGGATAAGATTTATCGTCTTTTAAGTTGATATTATAACGTGGCTGCAACTCTTTAATCAACGCATTTTCGAGCAATAAAGCATCTTTTTCGGAGGCAACAACAGAATATTCTATATTATAAATTTTGCGCACCATCAATTGAATGCGATAAGTATGCTCTTTATTGATAAAGTAAGACGAAACTCTATTTTTTAAATTCTTGGCTTTGCCGATATATAATAATTTTCCTTCTTCATCATAATAGCGGTACACTCCCGGCTGTTTGGGTAAATTTTTTATAATTGCTTGAAGTGTTTCGTTGGATGACATAGAGTGCAAATATAATTGTTGAATGTGATGAAATTTGTCAAAATTAATATAGTATTTTTAGACTTATATAATGATGGGATGCAAATTGATAAACAAAGAAAACGTTGGTATGTATTAATAATAACACTTTATGTGGCGTATGTGTTTACAATGCACAAATGGGGGCATCAAGGTGATATGATGTTTTGGCTAAATTGGTCAAGATATATTTACGAACATGGTTTTTCAAATATTTATGATAATAAAGAATGTAACTATTTACCTGCTTACCTGTACGTTTTATGGGGGCATGTAAAGCTACAAGGTAATGCAATAGATATTGGTGATAATCTTTACACTATAAAATTTTTCACGCTCATTTTTGATTTTGCGGCGGCTATTTTAGCCGTAAGATTTGTAAAAAACATAGAAGATAAGTCTTTCTATTTTTTATTATTAATGTTTAATGTAGCCTTTATTTACAATACAGTTTTTTGGGGGCAAGTAGATGCCATCTTTACATTTTTTGGCTTTGCAGCATTAATATTTGCTATAGAACAACGGGTCATTTGGAGTATTTTGTTTGCGGTAATTGCACTTAATTTTAAATTGCAGGCAATCGTATTTTTACCTATAATCGGCCTGTTGCTATTGCCACATTTTTTCTTTAAAAATGGAATAAAAAAAATTATAACTGGATTAATGCTGGCAATCGTGTTTCAAATTTTTATTTTAATGCCATTTATTTTATCTGGAAAATTATATCAAGTTGGGGGTGTAATTACTAATTCTGTTGGATTTTATCCATACCCAACAGTGGGTGCATTTAATGCATGGTCATTGTTTCTTCCAAATGTTTCAATAGAAGGCATGTATGAATTAAATGACAATACCTTAGTTGGATTTTTATCCTATAAAACAATAGGACAATTATTGTTTTTATTAAGCATAATTATAGCCATATTGCCATTTTGTATTTATTTGTGGAAGAAATATATACAACATCAAATCGTCTATTTTCCGTTAAAAAATATTTTTATTATCGCTGCATTAACGGCACTTAATTTTTATTTTTTCAATACAGAAATGCATGAACGATATGCGCACCCTGCAATAATAAGTTTGGCAGCTTATGCATTTATAAGTAAAAAATTTTACCCTTTATTATTAGGCTCTCTTGCCTATTTTTTAAATATGGAAAGAATTTGCTGGTACCTGAATTTACATAACGATACTTATATGAATGGGCTTATTTTTAAACCTCGATTAATAGCCGGATTGTATTTAATATTGATTTTTGTTTTGTATATTTTATTATACAGAAAAGAACGAATTAAAGAAGACGAACCTGTGTTGAAGGTTTGATTACATTAAAATACCTGCAATAGTAGCAGATAAATAAGATGCTAATGTACCGCATAATAATGCTTTCAATCCCAGTTTAGCTAAGTCGGCACGACGGCTCGGCGCTAACTCACCAATACCGCCAATTTGAATGCCCACAGAACTGAAATTAGCAAAACCACACAAAGCAAAACTTGCAATAGCTATTGCTTTTGGCGACATAGTTGCTTTTGCAGAAATTAAACTGGTATAAGCAACAAATTCATTGATGGTTAGTTTTTGTCCCATCATCGTAGCCACTTGCATTACCTCCGCTTTTGGAACACCCATTACCCATGCTAATGGATAAAAGAGATAACCAAAAATGGTATTCAATCCTAAGGCAGGATGAATTAATCCTAATAGGGCATTAATAACTGCCATCAATGCAATAAATCCAATCAACATGGCAATTACATTGATAGAAATTTTCATTCCATCACTGGCACCATGAGAGATAGCATCTATGATATTGGTATATTGGCTTTTTATTTCAATACTTACTTTTCCTTTCGTTTGGGACTCCTCCGTTTCTGGAAAAACAATTTTTGCAATCACTAAAGCACCAGGTGCTGCCATTAAACTGGCGGCAACTAAATATTCCGCAGGAACTCCCATGCTTACATAAACAATTAAGATACCACCAGCGATGCACGCCATACTGCCCGCCATGGAGGCCAACAATTCACTATTGGTCATGCCCGCCAAATATGGACGTATCATTACTTGTGCTTCTACTTGCCCTACAAAGGCACTGGCTACATTACTCAATGCTTCTGCCCCAGAAACTCGCATAATAAAATTCATTACTCTTGCGATAGCAGCCACGACACGCTGCATAATTCCAATATGATATAAAATAGCCACTAAAACACATACTAAAATAATGGTAGCCGGAATACTGAATGCAAACACGAAAGTACCCGGAGCACCGTAAGGCAAAGCACCGGCAGCTCCTTGTGGTGAATGTGTATCTGTCATGATGCCGCCATAAACAAAAGCAGCTCCTTGTTGTGCAAATCCTTCGATGGCTTTCATTCCTTTTCCCAGTGCTTGGAAAAAAGCATTTACTACTGGCACTTTTAGAATTAATAATGCTAAGAAAATTTGAAGAGCCAAACCACTCAACACTAATCTTACATTGATAGCTTTTTTATTATTTGAAAAAAGAAAGGCAATTCCCAAAATAGTAATGATGCCTAAGATACCTGTAAATCTCTCCATAAATTTTTTATATTAGAACAAATATACCTTTTACTGTTTCTAAATGAAATGCTTGTTTATATTAAATATCAACAAATTAGAAATTATTTTTGACTTAATTCTCTGCTGCGATTCAATGCTTTGTCTAATCCTTCTTGAATATGAAGGCTGACAGTATTTTCATTAAAATGTTTGATGGCAGCTTCGGTCGTTCCACCTTTCGACGAAACTTTACTTATCCATTCGTCACAAGTAAAGTTATTTACTTTGTATAATTCGACAGCACCTAAAAAAGTCTGTTCTACAATTTTGGATGCCTCTGTCAGTGAAAAACCATATTCTATTCCTCTTTGAATCATAGCATTCATAAAATAAAAAATATACGCAGGCCCCGAACCCGAAAGTGCAGTAATGGCATTTAGTTGGTCTTCATCATACAATTGAATAGAGGCGCCGGTAGTTTCCAATAATTTGCGTATAAAGTCAATATCCTTTTGTGGAATAGTTTCAGAAACCATAAAACCTGTAACGCCCATACCGATTTGGCAAGCAAGATTCGGCATAGTGCGTATCACTTTATTGATGCCTAATGCTTCTTCTACTTCTTTTATTTTTACCCCAGCCATAATGGTTAGGATAATATGCTGTTCTGTTATGTATGGTTTTAGTTTAGGATAAACGGAATGTGCATCTTGTGGTTTTACTGCTAAAATTATTAAGTGATTCTCAGCAATAAAATCTCCAAAATCATTGTGAATTTTTCCAATTTTTAATCGGTTTAATTCTTCTATCTGTGCTTCTCCTTTCTCTATTACTGTTAATTGAGCATGAGTAATCACTTTTGCATTTAGAAAACTTTCGGCAAAACTTCTGCCCATATTTCCTCCTCCTATTATAAGTACGTTCATACTGTAAAAATAGCATTTACTGATAAGCAGAGATAGGTAATTAAAAAAAATCTGTATTTTTATTTACTATGAATTACTTAATACTTTTTTTAATAGATGGCGGTGTTTCTATCATAGCAGAAAATATAGGGTATCCAATGGTAACTTATATTTCAAAAGTATTGCTGATGCCTTTTTTGGCGTTGTATTTATATCATCAAACTAAAGAAATAAAAAAATATTCGTTTATCTATTTGGCTTTATTTTTTTCTTGGTGGGGAGATATTTTTCTGATGTTTCCAAGAGCTGGAGAGCCCACCGAAGCATCCAAAAATCTTTTTCTGGCAGGTTTAATTTCCTTTTTGATAGGGCATATTAATTACATTATTTATTTTCTCAAAGAAATTAAACAATCTAACAAAACGGTTATAATGAAACAGCAACCATATTGGATGCTGCCTTTCTTATTGTACATATTTGCACTTTTATCTCTTTTATTTCCAAGTTTAAGTGTTATGAAAATTCCGGTTACAGTTTACAGTACAGTGATTTTGATGATGGCAATAACTGCATTTAATAGAAAAAATATAGCCAATGGCTTATCTTTTAAACTGACATTTATCGGTGCTGTTTTGTTTGTAGTTTCTGATTCGTGCATAGCAATCAATGTGTTTTACCAACATTATTCTTTTGCTGGAATTGTAATTATGACAACGTATTTAGCCGCACAATTATTGATTGTAAAAGGAATACTTGCTCAGAGAGGAAATGTTTAAAATTCTTCTTCTTTTTGTACTTGCTGCTTATAAACTCTATTGGAAACTGCAATACTCAATTCATATAAAACAAAGATAGGCGTAGAAATAAGCAATAAACTAGTAATATCTCCTTGTGGGGTGATAATGGCTACAATGATAAGAATAGCAACATAGGCAATTCGTCTGCCGTTGCGCATAAAATTGGGTGTTAGAATGCCCAGTTTGGTAAGTAAAAAAACCAACATCGGCAATTCAAAAAGAATACCAGTTGGGATCGTCATGGTAATTAATAAACTAATGTAGCTGTCTATATTTATGAAATTTTGTACCAAATCAGTTGCTTGATATTGGATTAAAAAACTGACAGAAAAAGGAGTGATGATGAAATAACCAAATAAACATCCTACGGTAAATAAAAAAGAAGTAACCAAAACAATGCCGCGTGTATTTCTGATTTCACGTTCTTTTAGAGCTGGTTTTATAAATCGCCAAAACTCCCAAAATATATAAGGAAATGCACCAATTGCACCTACATACATTGCCATTTGTAGATGCAACATAAATTGCCCAGTAATTTCTGTATTTATAAAAGTAAACTTAGCTCCTTGAATGCACATGCCTCTAAAAAACGCAGAATTAGCATCCAACCAACAAAAAAAACGGTTGGTAGGAAAGTCTGGCCGTGTGGGTCCAAATAATAATTCGTCGAAAATAAATTTCTTTTGAGTAAAGGCGATAACAGCTCCGGCAACAACCGCAATGGCAGAACGCATAATATGCCAACGGAGTGTTTCGATGTGGTCGAAGAACCCCATTTCTTTATTTTCGTCACTCTGGTTGATATTGCCCATAAATAGTTACAAAAATACGAGATTGAACGTCAACGAAATATTAATTTTAGTTACAAAAACTAAGGTTTTCCGTTCACTAAATCTAATAATTTATCCACTTTTGGTGCTAAAATAATCTCTGTTCTTCGGTTAGCTGCTTTACCTTCTGCGGTACTGTTGGTTTCTTTTGGAAGAAATTCACCCCGTCCGGAGGCAATTACTTGAGTAGAATTAACTTTATATTTTTCAGTTAGAATATGTAATACACTGCTGGCGCGCATTAAACTTAAATCCCAATTATCTTTGATAAGCCCATTAGATGAAATGTAAGGGACATTATCGGTATGTCCTTCAATATTGACTAAAATATCAGGATTCTTTTTGATGACTTCTGATAATTTCCCTAAAGCGTCCACGCCTTTGCTTTCTACTATTGTTGAGCCCGATTTGAATAATAATTTATCCGACATGGATACATATACTTTTCCATCTTTGATATAAACACTCAATTCGCCCGCTGAGAAATCGGTTAATGCTTTTTTGATGGCATCCCGCAATGCTTCTGATTTTTCTTTTTGGTCGCTTAGTAGTTTTTCTAACTCTTTGATTTTTGACTCCCGCGCATGAAGGTCTTCATTTGCTTTTTTTAAGTCTGATTCTTTTTGTTGCAATGCAATTTTTTGTTTTTCCAAATCCAATTGCATTTGAATTAAATCGGCATTTGTTTTTTGGTTTTTATCACCCGCATCTTTTAATTTTTGTAAAAATTCTTTTTGAGATTTAGAAAATTCAGTAGATTGATCGTCTATCTCTTTTTTCAAGGATTCAACTAAATTAGACAACTCCGTAGAGTCTTGTCGTAATTTTTCTAACAGAGTAGCTAAATTTTGATTTTTGGTTTGACAATCTGATTTTAAGGAATCAAAACTTTGGCTTAGTGCTTTGTTTTTTATGGCTTCATTGAAAAAATCATTCAATGTTTTGTCGTATTCTTTTTGCGTTACACAATTGGTAAGAAGAAAAACCGCCAATAGAGAGATAATAAGTGATTTCATAAGAAAGTATTAACGCAAATATCGTTTTCTTATTCTCAAATTACCTGCTTATATTTACACAAATGTCTAAAACCGATAAAGTATTCTGTAATGATAAAAAAAACACTAATTTTATAAAAATTATAGTATGCAAACACTAATTGTAGAAGTAGAATCAGGTAAAAAAGCGGAGGAGCTTACTTCGTTGCTTACTTCTATGGATTTTGTGAAAAAAGTTTCTAAAATAAACAAACGCAAAGCTATTATTGAAGCATTACAAGAACACGAAATAGTAAAATCGATGATTGTAAAGAAAAAGAATAAAGCATTTGCTAAATATTTATAGTGAAAATCCAACAAAGAGATATAGTAGAACTTAATTTTGAATTACCGGATGGCAAGATGAAACCTCATCCTGCATTGGTAATTTCTAATCAACAGGTGCTGGACACAGAAGATATTTTTTATGCTGTAATGATTTCTACCAAATCTTATAATGATGAATTTACATTCGAATTAGAAGATAAATTGCTTACAAAATTATTGAGCAAAAAATCTTTTGTAAAGTGTCAATTGATACAATCGTATTCTATTAATGAGGTTATATCTAAAGTATCATCTGTAAAGTCAACTTATTTTGAACAAATTAAGAAGATGATATTTGATACTGTTTTTTAAAAAGAAATGTCTAAAACTAAGTCTATATATATATGCCAAAACTGCGGCACCAACTCTCCAAAATGGATGGGAAAATGCAATAATTGTGGCGCATGGAACAGTTATGTAGAGGAATTGGTAGAGCCTAAATCTAAAAGTGCAGCTGTAGTAAATGCCCCCAAATCAAAACCTCAATTGTTACATGAAATTTCTTCTGAAAATCGTCCCCGTATTTTAACTTCTGATACAGAATTGAACAGAGTATTGGGCGGAGGAATTGTGTCTGGTTCTTTAATGTTGATTGGTGGTGAGCCCGGAATTGGAAAATCTACTTTATTACTTCAAGTGGTATTGCAAACAAAAGGACTAAAAACATTATATGTTTCGGGAGAGGAGAGTGAACAGCAATTAAAAATGCGTGCTGACAGAATTAAACAAACCAATAATGATATTTTTGTTTATACAGAAACGTCAGTAGAATCTATAGTTCAACAAATAGACCAGGTAAAACCTGATTTATTAGTAATTGATTCTATTCAAACCTTGGAAACATCTTTGATTGAATCTGCTGCAGGCAGTGTATCACAAATTCGGGAAGCTACACATGTATTGCAACAATATGCCAAACGGCATCATTTACCAGTGTTTATTGTAGGACATATTACCAAAGAAGGCACCATCGCTGGACCAAAATTATTAGAACATATTGTAGATACTGTATTGCAATTTGAGGGAGATAGAAATTATAATTATCGCATTTTGCGAACACAAAAAAATCGTTTTGGCTCTACGGCAGAATTAGGAATTTATGAAATGCGTGGCGACGGAATGCGTGCGGTTACCAATCCGTCAGAGCTATTAATTACACAACGAGACGAACAAGTGAGCGGTGTGGCAATTGCTGTAACCATGGAAGGAATGCGTGCATTGCTGGTAGAAGTACAAGCCTTGGTAAGCCCAGCTGTTTATGGCACTCCACAGCGCAGTGCAACCGGTTATGATTTGCGCAGACTTGGAATGTTATTAGCAGTTTTAGACAAACGATGTGGATTCCGATTTGGAACGCAGGATGTATTTTTGAATATAGCTGGCGGCTTGCGGGTAGAAGACCCCGCAGTAGATTTGGCAGTAGTGGCAGCCTTGTTGTCTTCTTATGAAGATACTGCTATCAGTAACAAATTTGCTTTCAGTGGAGAAGTAGGATTGAGTGGAGAAATAAGAGCCGTAAATAAAGTAGAACAGCGCATTGCCGAAGCAGGCAAATTAGGCTATGAAAAAATATTTATTTCAAAATATAATCAGAAGGTAAGCAGCACAGAAACGGAAATCAATTTTGTAAAAACTGTAGCAGAATTTTATAAAAAATTATTTTGATTACCTCTAATTATTTTATCTAATAAAATAAAATGCTCGATACAGCAAAAGAATATGTAACCGATTTGTATCGGCTGTTTTATCCAAAATTATGCGGAGGATGTGATATTCCTTTGGCAAAAGGAGAGGAACATTTGTGTTTGCATTGCCGTTTAGAGTTGCCCTTTACTAATTTTGAAACATTAAAAAATAATCCTGTAGAGAATATTTTTAGAGGACGAGCAACCTTAAATTTTGCCACCTCTTTATTGTATTTTTCAAGCGGCGAAAAAACACAGCATATCTTACATAATATTAAATACAATAACAAAAGGGAACTGGCAATTTATATAGGAAAAGTTTTTGGCGAACGGTTGCAACATAATCCATATCTATCAAGCGTTACCATGTTGATGCCGGTTCCATTGCATCCACAAAAAGAGCATTTGAGAGGTTATAATCAAAGCGCTTTAATAGCGGAAGGCATAAATGAAATGTTGCAAAAGAAATTTTCTGTAAATAATTTACAACGCAATATTTACACGGAAACTCAAACGAAGAAAACAAGAGTAGAGCGTTGGGAAAATGTAGAAAAAGCTTTTAAACTAATCAGACCGAAAGAAATTTTGCATCAACATATTTTATTAATAGACGATGTGTTAACGACAGGATCAACCTTGGAGGCTTGTGCAAATGTGCTACACTCGGAAGGTTGCACTGTAAGTATTGCAACCGTTGCTTTTGCTGTAAATTGATTTCTTGCAGTATTGATAAATCACTTATATTTGACACACCGTATGAAACCAACAATGAGCAATACATCCATCCATAAAATATTTTCAATCATTTTTATAAGCATATTTTGCTCGATGCTATTTTTGTGTTCCTCTTGCAAAAAAGAACAACTAAACACATCTTCCGGAATTTCTTTTTCAACCGACACACTTACTTTTGATACGCTGTTTTCTACCTTAGGTTCTACTACTCGTTTTTTCACGATTCGAAATACCCTAAAACAACCAATAAAAATTTCAAATATTCGTTTAGCCGGCGGCACCGCTTCTGCTTATAGAATAAATGTGGACGGAGATTCGGGTGTTGCATTTAAAGATATAGAAATTCCTGCCAAAGATAGTTTGTATGTTTTTGTAGAAGTTACTATTAATCCAAGTGCTGCAAGTTTGCCGTTTATCGTAGAAGATTCTATACAATTTGTTACCAATGGACATTTGCAACAAGTGCAGCTAAATTCTTTTGGGCAGAATGCGCATTTTTATGATGCAGATTCTATTGAAAATAACACCGTTTGGAATGATGATTTGCCGTATGTTATTCTGAATTATTTACAAATAAAACAAGGAGCTTCGCTTACTATTAATAAAAATTGTAAAGTATATTTTGGTGCTGGAGCAGCGATGCTGGTAGAAGGACAGTTGAATGTTTTGGGTACAGATACTTCTAATATGGTAACGTTTAGAGGCGTTCGATTGGATAAAGATGTAGCCGACCGTCCTTATGATGATTTTCCCGGACAATATGCTGGATTATTTTTCTTGCGTGGAAGTACAGGGAATTTAGAATATTTAAATATGCGAAATTCAACTTATGGAATTAATGTTGGGAATATAAAAACCTCGGACAATCCGGCTGTAAATTTAGCAGCCTTACAAGCCATGAGCATAAGCAATGCACCACAAGTAACTATCAAAAATTCCAAAATTTATAACAATGCTTTCTATGGTTTGTTTGGATTTTTAGGAAAGATATATGCCGAAAATACCCTTGTATATAATTGTGGGAAAAATGTAATTAATTTATCTGACGGAGGCGAATATGAATTTTTAAATTGTACTTTTTATGCACGTTCGAGTGTGTATATTTCTCATTCAAAAGAGCCACTTTTTTATTTCAATGATTATTTCAAAATCAATGATAATGCCTATTTATATGCAGATGCAGCCTCTGCCTATTTTGAAAATTGTATTGTATATGGTACGTTAGAAGAAGAAATTGTAAAAGATGATCTTCCTGCAAATCCATTAAATATTGATTTAAAATTCGACCATTGTGTGGTAAAAACAAAACCACCAATTGATGCAAGCATTTTTATTAATTATAAAATAGAAGACCCGCAATTGATAGATGTGTATAAAAATAATTTTAATTTGAAAAATACTTCTCCTTGTAGAAATTATAGTACAACTACATTTCCAGCTTTTGATATAAATGGATTCGCAAGAAGTGGCGCTGCTACAGATTGTGGTGCTTACTTATTTAGATAATTTTTTTCTAACATTTCTTTTGTTAGAACGTTATACAATAAATCAACAAAAGTACGGTGAAAGAAAAATTGACAAAATATCTACACTACACTTTTTTTAGCTTTCCAGTGCAGTTACTTTTATTGCATGCAAGAAAGCATGTTTTGTTATTATTCTTTTGGGTAATTCTCTTTGCTATCGCCTTGCAATCTTTTGGGGTTAATTATGGTATTCCATTACTATTATTAGATCCAGAATATGTAGGAAAAGTTGGTTTTATAAGTTTTTTGATTGTAGGTTTTACCCTGGGCGGATTTTATATGGCTTGGAATATGTCTTCCTATCTTTTAAGTAATTTTAGATTTGAATTTTTAGCCTCTTCCGATAGTCCATTTGTACAATATTGCCTAAATAATAGCATTATCCCGATAGCTTTTACGATAACCTATATAGTAGAATTAATAAAATTCCAACGGAGCGAGATGCTGCTTGCCGCTGCTCCAATTGCAATAAATATACTGGCATTACTATTAGGTATTTTGTTGAATATTTTATTTACAGGATTAGTATTTGTGCTGCTAAATCAAGATGTAGAAATTTTTGTAGAAAAAATAATTTACAGAATAAAAAACTCCTTCATTAATAAAATCATCAATATAGAAAAATTAGAAATAAACAGACACGACTGCGAGCAATGGCCAGTTCGGATTTATTTGCGTTTCCCATTTAAAGTTTCTTTCGTGCGGAAAGTCGATTTTTATAACAAAGAATTGGTAGATAAAGTATTGTATCAATATGATAGAAGCACTTTTATGTTCCAAATTTTAATTTTAATAACGCTCATTGTATTAGGGAAATTAATGGATATTACTTATTTCCGAATGCCGGCAATATCCGCTATATTATTGATATTTTCCATTGCAATTATTTTCTTTTCTTTTTTTACGTATTGGTTGGATGAATGGAGATTGGTGACGGTGGTTGTGCTGGTTTTATTCCTAAATAGTTTAACAAAATTTGACTTAGTAGTTTACAAGCATCATCTATATGGATTAAATTATAAAACAGAAAAATTAAAATATAATAATGAAACAGTACGGGATGCCGTTAATGACAAAATGATTCAATCGGACATTGAAAATACCACACAAATATTAGAAAATTGGCATAGCAAAATGGCCAATAAATATGGAGATGCAAAGCCAAAAATAATATTTATCAATGCCGCTGGCGGAGGATTAAAATCAGCCTATTGGAGTTTTTATTTATTACAAGAATTAGAAAAACAAACTAATAAAAAATTATTTGACCATACCTTTCTAATGACAGGTGCTTCGGGCGGTATGTTAGGTGCTGCATATTTTAGAGAATTGTATTATGAGCAAAAACAACAAAAATCTGTTGATTATTTAGACTCTTCTTATTTGAAAGATATGGGTAAAGATATTTTAAATAGCGTTGCTACTTCCATTGCAACCAATGATATTTTTTATCCTTGGCAAAATTATACTTACCAATCGATGCATTATAAAAAAGACAGAGGATATATGTTCGATAAGCAGTTTAATGAAAATACGAATTACAGATTGTCGAAATTAATTACAGATTATAAAAAGCCAGAACAAACGGCAGAAATTCCAATGATGATTTTATCGCCCACCATTATTAACGACCAACGTTTTTTGCTTTTCTCGCCTCAAGATATTTCTTATTTAGTACGTCCTTATGTGCAATCATCTATTGGCTCTATCGATAGGCTTTCAACAGATGCCGTGGAGTACAATCGTTTCTTTAAAGATAAAGGCGCAGCGAACACCAACTTTGTAGATGCATTGCGTACCAATGCAACGTATCCTTATATTTTACCGGTGGTTTATTTGCCTACGAATCCAGAAATAAAAGCCATGGATGCCGGAATACGAGATAATACGGGCATTGCTATTGCTGCTCGCTTTTATAATGTGTTTAAAAATTGGGTGGAAAACAATACCAGTGGTGCTATTTTTATTTCCTTGCGAGTGGCAGATAAATTTGGCGAATTTAACCAAACTAAGAAGCCGACACTTATTTCGGAAACATTATCTCCAACAGAAAATATTTATACTAATTTTCAATTATTGCAAAATTACAATGATGATATAAGTCTTGCTTTTTTGCAAAACTCTAGCAAAACTCCATTGGATGTATTAAATTTTAATTATTTCCAACCCAACGTCCAGAATAAAGCATCCATGAGTTTGCACCTTACTAATGGAGAAAAGCAAACTATTGTAAGTGCCTTTTCGCAAAAGAGTAATCAGCAAATGGTAGATAGATTAAAAGCATTATTGCATTAGTCTTTTAACTCCAATAAAACAACATTTTCGATATGATAAGTATGCGGAAACATGTCCACTGGCAAGCATTTTGTCAGTTGATATTTTTCTGAAAATAATAAAACATCACGTGCTTGCGTAGCCGGATTGCAACTTACATAAACAATCTTTTTGGGAGCTGCTTGCAGTAATACATTAATTACTTTTTCATGCAGTCCGGCGCGTGGCGGATCCACCACTACAATGTCCGGCATTTCGTGTGCTTGAATAAAATCTTCTTTCAAAATATCTTCACAAGTGCCAACGTGAAAA
>JBDKHK010000201.1:0-12883 GCA_039797705.1 Bacteroidota bacterium | reverse complement strand
AAAACAGTAGCTTCCGACATTTCCGTTTTTGCATAATTATGCCAACAAACACACTTTTACCTATGTAAAAAATTAATTATCTTTGACATAAATTGAATATTTGACAATGAATAGACTGTGTATTTATCCGAAAGACATTCAGATAATCACAGGCAAAAGTGACAGATATGGCAGATACCTCATTAAGAAGATTAAAGAGTATCTCAATAAAGAGCAACACCAGGTTGTTACTATTGATGAATTTTGCCAGTATATGGGATTACAGTTTGATGTTGTTTTCAAGCAATTAAACTAAAATCTCAGTCCGCCTTTGCTAATGATAGGCAACCGGCAACTCTAAACCCATCTACTTATTTTCCTTTAATTGTTGTGGAGTTTCACTTATTTAACCGAATTAAGGTCACATTTGAGGTCACATTTAAAAAATAAGGGTTTCAGCATCTCGCTAAAACCCTTATTTTACTGTGACCGCGGCACGAATCGAACGTGCGACCGACTGCTTAGAAGGCAGTTGCTCTATCCCCTGAGCTACGCGGCCAATATTTCAAATCCAACTTTCTCGATTAAACGAAATTCATTTTTTTTAGAGCGTTGTAACTCTCTTTTTGAGTGCGAACGTCCCGTTTTTTAAACGGGATGCTCTATCCCCTGAGCTACGCGGCCAATATTTCAAATCCAACTTTCTCGATTAAACGAGAATTCTAGTTTTTAGAGCGTTGTAACTCTCTTTTTGAGTGCGAACGTCCCGTTTTTTAAACGGGATGCTCTATCCCCTGAGCTACGCGGCAATTCATAAAATTAAATTATAAAAAATAATTTTCTTCAATTGGAGTGCAAAGATATTTTTAAATTAGCTAATTTCCCAACGAATTACTTTAAAAAATTATGTCCATATCAAATATACAAATAGAAGAAGGCTGGAAACAAGCCTTAAGTGATGAATTTGAGAAATCTTATTTTATCTCATTACAACAATTTTTACATGATGAAAAAATGGCACATAAGGTTATTTACCCTCACAACTCACTTGTTTTCAATGCTTTTAACTCTACTCCATTTAGAAATGTTCGAGTAGTTATTATAGGGCAAGATCCATATCATGGAGCAGGACAAGCTCACGGTTTGTGTTTTTCTGTACAATATGGAGTAAAACCGCCACCAAGTTTAGTAAATATTTATAAAGAAATAAAAGCGGATATTGGCGTTAACATTCCCAATCATGGGAATTTGCAAAAATGGACAGAACAGGGCGTTTTTTTACTTAATGCAATCTTGACCGTAGAAGCCAACAAGCCTGCTTCTCATCAAAAAAAAGGTTGGGAAGAATTTACCAATGCTGTTATACAAAAACTATCCAAAGAGAAAGAGGGTTTAATATTTTTACTTTGGGGAAATTTTGCACAACAAAAGAGTGTATTAATTGATGAACAAAAGCATATTATTTTAAAAGCTCCGCATCCTTCACCTTTTTCTGCACATAGTGGTTTTTTTGGATGTAAACATTTTTCTAAAGTAAATGAAATATTGATTAAAGAAAATGAAAATCCTATTGACTGGCAGGTTTAATGGTTGATTTTTTTATTTTAAATTATATACCTTTTTAGGGGAAAAAAGACAATAAAATGTAATAAATATTTTATTTCAATCTAAAGAAGTATTGGAAATAAAACTGCGTCGTTTTATTTATAATTACATAATTTTCAATCCATTTTTAAGTCAACAATTTTAGTAGAAGACAATCTTCTTTGAATAACCTTTTTTAGATTGTATTTAAATAGGTAACTTTGCACAAATATTTTTATGCAAAAGAAATTTGGAACTATTGCTTCAATTTATGGTGCATTAGCCGTCGTGCTGGGCGCCTTCGGCGCCCATGCCCTAAAAGACAAATTAGACATCTACCAACATGCCATTTATGACAAAGCAGTAAGTTATCAATTCTATCATGCGATTGCTTTATTGGTAATTGCACTATTAGCAAAAAATACTTCTTCAAAATCATTACAATTTGCCGGTCGATTTTTTACGATTGGAATACTCTTTTTTTCTGGTTCTCTTTTTTTATTAGCCACCAAACAATTAACAGGAATTAGCAATTTCACTTTTATCTTAGGCCCCATTACGCCCATTGGTGGATTATGTTTTATTGCTGGATGGATATCATTATTGATTTTTTTTCGAAAACAATAAGCGGCATATTCCATTATAAAATAAATTAAAAATCAATCAGCTTAAATAAGCAAACCTTTTTATTTATGAAATTTACACTTTTTATTTATTTAAATATTATACTGCTTTTGAAAGCACACACACAACCTCCTCAAGGTATTAGTAACACTCATTCATCTATTGGAAAAATAAGCGGAAAGGTAATAGATGCGGGGAAAAACACCCCACTTGCCTACTCTTCCATTACTATTCAAAGCTTAAAAGATTCTACTATTCTATTGGGTTCATTGGTGGATGAAAAAGGTTTTTTTGAAATTGAACATGTTCCATTTGGTGCCTATAAATTGACTGTTTCGTTTTTGGGCTACAAGGATTTTACACAATCACCTATCATAGTTAGTCCGCCAGAAAAGATAATTATCAATTTAGGTACTTTAAAAATTACGGAGGACTCAAAAACCTTGGAAGAAGTGCAGGTAACGGCAGAGCGAAATTACATGCAAGTAAATGCTGAAAAAAAGGTATTTAATATGGATAAAAACAATTTGGCTACGGGTGGTTCTGCTATTGATGCATTAAAACAAGTATCGGTGGTAGAAGTAGATCAAGATGGAAGTTTATCCATGCGTGGTTCTGGAAATTTACGGGTATTTATCAATGGGAAACCATCCGGAATTACGGCATCCAATACCAAAGCGGTGTTAGATGCTATTCCATCTTCACAAATAGAAAGTATTGAAGTGATCAATAATCCATCTGCAAAATATGATGCTGAGGGTGAAGTTGGAATCATAAATATCGTTTTGAAAAAAAACCTAAAAAAGGGATTGAATGGAAATTTTACGATTGGCTATGGCACCAAATATGATGCCAATACAGGAATAACGATTAACTATCGCAAAAACAATATCAGCTTTACCACTTCCTATAATTTCCGATTTGTAGAAAGCTATAATAAAAGCACAAGCGATAGGTATAATTTCTTTTCGGGTAAATCTCCTTATTATTTAAATACCTTAAGCAAAGGCACGAATAATAACTTTTCAAACACTATAAACAGTAGCTTGGATTGGGATTTCAAACCAAAAAATTCACTTTCTTTCAATGTATTATTAAGTGAATCAAACGAAAAAGAGAAAGGAAAGGTGCGTACTAATTTTTTGGATTCTATCTCTGATTATATTTATGCTTACAATCGGTATGAAAATACTAAAAATTTGAATTGGAATTCAGAGGTTAATTCCTCCTATCGCAGGGTTTTTAAAGATAATAATAATGATTTAGTGATTGCTGGAAACTATGCGTTTTCTGACAAAAAATCTACTCCCATTTATACCCAAAAAACAATAGACATAAACAACCATGAATTGAATAACGTTGATTTATTACAACGAAATAAGAACAACAGCGTTGCTCATGCTGGCTTTATACAGGCTGATTATGCACAACCTTTTAAGAAATCAAAATCTAAATTAGAAATTGGTTATAAGTTTTCTGTTAGAAATTTTATAAACGAATTATATGCTGATTCATTGTTGAGCAATACGCAACAATATGTTTTTGATAGTTCTATTTCTAATAAATTTAATTATTTGGAAAAAATACATGCTGCTTATGCCATTTTTGGTGGTTCTGTAAAGAAATTTTTTAATTATAAAGCTGGCATACGCTTAGAAAATACCAATATAAATATCCATCAAAATGTAGGCAATCAATCATACAAACAAAAATATTTTGATTATTTTCCTTCTGCTTCCTTTTCATTTAATTTAAAGAAAGGACATTCTTTGAGCTTATCCTACAGCAAACGTATTAATCGTCCAAGTGCATGGCAATTAAATCCATTTGGAGATTACAGCGACCCTTATAATATTATGACAGGAAACCCAAATATGAAACCTGCTTACACACATGCTGTAGAATTGACGCATGTAAAAAATATAGATTTAAAACCATGGAAGAAGGATTCTACTTTTCATCGAAGTTTATTTTTTAGCACTACCGTTTATTATAGATATGCTTACAATGTCTTCACTCGTTTTAGGACAATTGATACGCTTGGGAAATCCATTATTAATTTTGATAATTTAAGTAATGGGCAAAATATTGGTGTAGAATTCACCAATAGAACCAACCTTTTCCGTTGGTGGAATTTTGTATTATCCGCCAATTTATATTATAATCAAATCAAAGGGAATGTGCCCAATGGTGAAGTAGATGCAACAACCAATAGTTTTCAATATAATTTAAGAATGATGAATACGTTTAATATCAACAAAAAATCATCTATTCAGTTTATGGTAGTATATCGAAGCAAAATAAAATTTTTACAAGGCGAAATAAAACCGATGGTTTTTGCCAATATTGGTTTTAAATATGATTTCTTAAAAGACAATAAAGCAAGTATTACAATAAATGTAAGCGATATATTTCACACACAATATTTTGGAGCAACCACGAATGGAAAAGCGTTTAATAGTACTGTAAAATACAATTGGGAATCTACTGTTGGGAATATTGTATTTACATATAGATTTGGAAAATCAGAAAGTAAATCACAAAATTCAAAACCTAAAAAATCTAATTTTGAAGACAGTGGAAATGGTGTAGATGGCGGTGGATAATTTATTTCTTTTTACCGAATTTTAATTCCTGAACTAATTCATAAAAATCTTTATCCTTTGCCCATTCTTCAAAATATTTATCCGAAGCTAAAACAGAAAAATTGTTTATATCATTAAAAAGACCATATTTTTTTGCATCTCTCAAATAATTAAAAGCATTATTTTTCATAGACTCTGCACCATAAGTACGAGCTAATTGATATGCAGCGTATCCTTTATCTTGCCCCAATTGGAAGGCTTTAAAAAAATCGTTTCTAGCTTCTTCAATATTTTTCATATCTAAATAACAAACACCTCTATCGATATATATTTCAGGCCTGTCACTTGCTAAACTAATAGCATTATCATAAAATTGAATAGCTTTCGGGTATTTTTTTTGTCTGTACAATAATTTACCTAAATAATATTGCGCATTTTCATCTTTTGGATCCAAAAGAATAGTTTTCATTAAATCCTTATAGGCTTCATCGTTCTTTTCTAAATAATATCGCACTACTCCTCTATTTCGATAGGATAGAGGAAAATCTGGTTTAATTTCAACTGCTTTAGAAAATAATTCTTCTGCCGTAATTAAATCTACTTTACTGGCATTTGCAATATTTTGATTATTATAAGTGGCAGAACCTAAATTGTTATATGCTTTGTAATTTGTAGGGTCTAATTTAATTACTTGTTTAAAGTCTTTTATGGCTAATTCAAATTTTTCATTATAATAATAACACATTCCGCGACTATTGACAATACTGGCGTCTATTCCATTTATAGAAAGTGCTGTATTGTAATAAGGAAGTGCGTCTTTATATTTTTTCTGCAAGATGTACATATTTGCCATATCTACATTTCCTGCAAAATTTCGTGGGCTTATTTTTAACAAGGTTCGATAATTATCTTCTGCTGCTATAAAATTCTTTAGCTTATAAAAGCAATGTGCTTTCCAATAAAGTGCAGAGGTGTCATTTTTATTATACGACAAATAAGAATCTAAAGTGGAGATTGCGGCATAATAAGCCTCTTGTGCTACTTGCTGTTTGGCAAATTCCAACATAGGATCTACCTCTTTTTGGGCATGTGTAAAAGAGTACGACAGTAGAAATAATGACAGAGTTATTATTCGTCCAAAGTGGGTTAATTTGGATAAAATAAAATTGACATGTTTTTCTTTCAAAACTTGCATGATGTTTTTTTTGTTAGGGTTTATGTTTCTCAAATTCAATAATAGAGAAATCTTTTTTTTCTATTCTTTTAAAGTTTCCACTATTGTTTATACTAATGACTTCGTAATTAGTAGGTATTTTTATGTATATCGTTATATCGTTCAGCACACCTTCCGTCCATTCCAATTCTATTTTATTACCACTTACATAGATATTGTCAATTTCTGTACCAGAAAAAAAGTGTCCTTTACTTCCGGCAATTGAAAATGGAGCATAACTCACTGTAAGTAAACACTTTGACGAATGTTTAGGGATTTCTATTGTCTTGTCGCCTTTTAACAAATCACCTTTGACATTGTCAAAAAATAAATTGTTCGGCAATTTAAACATTTTTGGTGTATTACTTACATTAATTAATGATAAAAAAAATCGTTCTTTTATTCTAAAGTGTATCGTATAGAAACAATCATGATAATTAATCCTTATATCTTGAATCGGCATTAATGGAAAAATAGATTTAAACCATTTTAGTTGCGTTGTATCATATTCAGCAATATTATCTGAAGTAAACAGTAAATGACCAAAAAGCAGGTTGGCTAACAACAACGAATATTGCTCTTCAAAAGATAGAATGTTTTTGTTTTTTCGCAACATAAAAACATCTGGGTCGTTCCAAAACCATTTTCCTGAAAGTTGATGGCGCGAAATGGTATTATGAATAGCATTCAGCACAGACGGTCTTTCCCGCGCACGTGCCCATTTCAACAAACTGAAATCCCATTTTAAATGTATGTCTGGTCCAATTCGGCAATAATCGGTGGTGCCAATGGCAGCACTTAACGGAACTCCACAACCTAAAATCATTTTATCGCCAACACATGCTCGCAAAAACTGCATAGCATCATACATAATTTGTCCTTTTGATTTTCCATTTCTTTCTATTAGTGCGGTGCCGTATAAAAAATCTAATTTTACTAAATCAAATTTCCATTCTTGTAAAATTGTATGAAATACTTTTTTTAAATACGCTTGTACTTCTTCGTTGTACACATCTAATGCATAAAACCAAAAACTCCACAGTGGATTAAATCCAATTTTCAACATTTTTCCATTTTCATCTTTTAATATCCAATCAGGCTTTTCTTTTACAATAAAAGAATTATGCTCACATGCCAATGGAGCCAACCACAAACCGGCTTTAATATTATGTTGATGAATTTTATCTACGATATTTGTTAGACCACTTGGAAATTTGTTATTAAAATTTAACCAATCGCCCACTGATTTTTGCCAACCGTCATCAATTTGAAAAATCTGAATTGGAACATCATTTTGGACAAATGCATTTAAATTATCTTCTATAATTTTTTCTGAAATATTGGTGTAATAATAATACCAACTTGTCCAACCTATGGCAGGTTTAGCTTGTATTGGTTTTAATTGCTGAGCTTCAAAATAATTCTGAAAACACAGCCATTCAAAAGTTTCTGAAACAAACATATCCAACAAAACAGTTGGTTCGTTTATCTCCATTCCTTTGCAATCTTTGATGATATGAATATTATTTTCTTGGGTGTGATGTTCAAAAATAGTATATCCATTCTTATCATTTAAGGAGCCTAAGAAGAAAGCTTTGCGCTTCGGACGTTTTATATAAGTATAAGTCCAACTATGTAATACTCCTTTTTGGCTTTTATATGGATAAATCAATCCGTCGCCATACGCCTCTCCAATTTTTCTTATTCCAAATCTTTGCCTTTTCAATCGTTCTTGTAAATCAAATAATCTTGTTTCTGTCCACGATTGAAAGCCATTACAGAAAACATTTTTTGAAGCCGTATAATCTATATGCGCTTGTATAAAAAATGTTTGAAGTTGAATAGACGTTTTAGGCGTTAACAGTACTTGATATTTTTTATCATCTAAAATATCTTCTACTAAAAACTCTATCGACAAGTGTTCATTTTCAAAAACAGAAAAATCGTCTGATGTTTTTTCATACATCACTCCTTGAACCGTATATTTAAATGAAAAATGTTGGAATCTCATAAATGCTATTCTGTAAAAAAGTATATCTTGCAACAAATTTACTAAAATGAGCATAAGAGTTTGCATAAAAAAGCAATGATTAACTGCAAATTCTATCTGCTCCATTAAAAACATCAAAAAACAATCAGATAAAATGTCTATCAAAAACGTTACAGTTATCGGTTCAGGAACAATGGGAAACGGCATTGCGCATGTTTTCGCACAAAATGGATATAAGGTTTCCTTAGTAGATATAGCACAAACTGCGTTAGATAAAGCTATTCAAACTATTACAAAAAATTTGGATAGACAATTGCAAAAAGGTAGCATCACCGAAGAAATAAAACTACAAACGCTGCAAAATATTCAAACATTTACAACCTTAAAAGAAGGGGCAAGTAATAGTGATTTAGTGATTGAAGCAGCTTCCGAAAACTTCAATATCAAAGAAAAAATATTTCGGGAGTTGGACGATATTTGTGCGCCTCATTGCATTCTTTCCAGCAATACTTCTTCTATTTCTATTACTAAAATAGCAGCTTGCACTAAGCGACCGGATAAAGTTATCGGAATGCATTTTATGAACCCTGTTCCGGTAATGAAATTAGTGGAAGTGATACGTGGATATGCTACCAGCAATGAAACGAATAAAGCAGTATTTAATGTTTCTACTTCTCTTCAAAAAATCCCAGTGGAAGTAAACGATTATCCGGGTTTTGTAGCTAATCGTATTTTGATGCCAATGATTAATGAAGCTATTTATACATTGTATGAAGGAGTGGCGGGTATTCAAGAAATTGATACGGTGATGAAATTGGGCATGGCGCATCCAATGGGACCATTGCAGTTAGCAGATTTTATTGGTTTAGACGTTTGCTTAGCTATCTTGCGGGTATTACAGGAGGGTTTTGGAAATCCAAAATATGCACCGTGTCCATTGTTGGTTAATATGGTAACTGCGGGATATTTAGGTGCAAAGAGCGGTGAAGGATTTTACCAATATGAAGCTGGAAGTAAGGAATTAAAAGTGAGTCCGATTTTTAGTAAGTAGTTTTAATCTAATTTTTATTTAAAATTACGAGTGCTGCAATTACGCCGGGTATCCATCCGGCAATTGTAAGAATCAATACAATTAATATACTGCCACAGCCTTTGTCATATACTGCCAAAGGAGGAAAAAGAATGGATAAGATAACTCGACCTAAGCTCATTATTTTTAGTATTTAAAGGGAATTTAAATATTGAATTATTTTTCAAAATTGACAGACTTTCCTGCATAATAAAATAAAATTATTCAACAGCACTCTTTAAAATGAATTAAGATAAATAAATAAAAAGTAGAATTTATTTATTTATTTTTCTTTGCTGCTTTTGCTTCTCTTTTCGGCATTACTCTTGGTCCGCGTTTTTTATCCCAATGGTCTAATATATTCATTCTAAGTCCTGCATTAAAATACAAAGTAGAAGTATTATACTTTACAGCTGGTTCTTCCATTGGTTTATTGATATCAATTTCTTTTAAATCTAATCCGGAAGTATAGCGCAACGTATTAGATTTCTCATTTATTTCTTTTTTATATACAAAATGTTTTAAATACTCTGGTGTTTCAGAAATATTAGTAATATTTAAAGGCAATGGGGTTAAAGCAGAAATAATGGGCAATAATGGTGACTCTGTCAATAATGAAAATTCAGAGAAAGTAGTTTCTTTAGGAGCAATTGTAAATGCCTGTACACGTATTTCGGCAAATGCCCAAATATTTTTAAACAATCGAACATCGAATCCTATAGAAGCACTTACCCCTATTGCAGGATTTAATTTTGATTTTGCGGTTGCAGTATATTCAGAATGGAAATCAGTTAAAAAAGTGAGTGGAATAACGGGTAATCCAGCTAATGTTTCTAACAAACGACCTGAATTGTCAATTATTTTTGCTTTAGTTACTGGGGTTCCACCAATAGGCATACACAAACCAGCTTTGCCTGTTATACCAAAACGCTTACCATCATCCCAGTGCATTACTAAATGTGGATTTAAATAAATAGCCGGCATAATTTTAGTATGTTCTTCGGCAAAATAAGAAGCAGTTTTGCCTCCGCCTAAATCTACGTTAGTATTAATCCTTGCATCTAATCTATTAGGATGTAAAGCTATAGTATGCAACACATCAATTCCGATGTATTTATTAAACATGTGCCCCCAACCGAAACTTGCTTGCCAGCCTCCTCCCAAGGTTCCATAAATTGGTTTTACGCTCAACACGCCGGGTTGTTGATACCAATCTTTATTTCCTATTTCTTTAAATGGTGAAAATTTATTAGTGGACAAGAATGGAATACCATATCCTGCTGTTCCATAAAGAAACCAACCTTTACCTTCGGGACGGGTAACATTACTTCTTATTTTCAACTTACTTTCCAATCTTGTTATGGTTGCTGTGGTTTCGGCCTTTTTAGGCTTATTCAATGCAAAACTAGTTGAAACAAGTAGTAACATTAAAAAGGATAGCGTAAGTTTCTTCATGGTTTAATATTTTATAATCAAAATTTACTTAATCTCTGCCCCATTATCTGGATCATTTAATTGGTACTTAGAACTTTTAGATTTTTTGGATTTTTTAGGCTTAGATGAAGTACCATTTTCTGATGGCCTTGTTTTGGCACGAACATTTTCAAAATTTAATCTCAAACCTGCATTGAAATACAGTGTTGAAGCATTGAATTTTTGTCCTGGCTCATCCATTGGTTTATTAATATCTACCGTTGGTATGCCTACTTGATTGGTCAAACTTCTCACTAAACCACCAATACCATCTGTTGTGAATAAACTTTTTTGCCCATATCTAGCAGTATTAGATTCTGCTGTAATTTCATTTCTATATACGTAATGTTTTAAGAATTCTGGTGCTTTGCTAATATTTTCTACATTAGATGGTACCGCTAAAAGACCTTCTGGAGCAGGCAGTTTAATACCCAATACATTTATTTTAGATGTTTGTCTAAACTCGTCAAAAATAGTTTCTCTTAGATTTATAGTATATGCCTGTACTCTAAGTTCTGTAAAAAAAGTTAATCTCTTGTTTAGTTTTACGTCAAATCCAATGGAAGCACTTGCACCAATAGTAGGTTTGTATTCTGTATGTGCTCTTCCAACGATTTCAATTTCTAAACCTAATAATCCTGGGATATTTAAAGGAAGGATAGGCAATCCTGCTAAAGTTTCGATAATTCTACCTTGTTGATCTTTTATATACGCACGCGAAGAAGTTTTTCCAAAAAGAGGTGCGACCACTCCTACACGACCTGTAATTCCAAATCTTTTGCCATTATCCCATCTCATTACCAAATGTGGTGAAATATAAATACTGAAAGTACCTGTTTTTTGTGTTGCATAATAGGTGCTTAAATCAATGCGGGAATCCAATTTTTCTGGATGCCAAGCAAATGTGTGCAATATATCTATTCCGATATATTTATTAAACATGTGTCCCCATCCAAAATTTACTGCAAAACCTCCTCCATTGGTTCCAAATAATGGCTTAACACTCAATTGATTGCCATGTTGAAACCAATCTTTATCTCCAATTTCTTTTAAAGGGGATCTTTTATTGGTGGATAAAAAAGGAATACCATAACCTGCACTAACATTAATATACCATGATTTTCCTTCTGGGCGATCTACTTTTTTTCTAATTTTAAGTTTTACTGGTTCTCCTGTCCGAACAGTTGCCGAAGTTTGTGCAAAAAGGCTGATAGCTAATACAACTAAAACGCCTGATAAGAAAATTTTTCTCATAGTGTTATTTTAAACTCAATTTTTCTTTCTTAAAAATTGGGTTCTCCTTTACTGAAGAACCCAGTGTTTTGTTATCATTTGTTAATAATGTTGTAATATTACGAAAATATTTCAACATAAAAAATATGCGGGTAAAATTATTTTTTATCAAGCGCCTATCATGCTACCGCCACATACACGAATGCATTGCCCGTTGATACCGTTGGATAATGGTGAAGCTAAGAAACATATTAATTCAGCAACATCTTCTGGCACACCTCCTTGTTTAAGGGTTGACAAACGTCTTCCTCCTTCTTTTATAAAGAACGGTAAATTCTCAGTCATTTTAGTTTCGATAAATCCGGGTGCTACTGCATTTGCAAAGATATTTGTATTGTTTGCAGCTACAGCTTGAGTAAAACCTATTACCCCAGATTTAGTTAACGAATAATTCGTTTGCCCAACGTTGCCAGCAATACCTGCAATAGAAGATAAGCTTACTACTTTTGCATTATCATTGAAGCCTTTATTCATAAAGGTTTCTGTTAATTGTACTACTGCTTTTAAATTTACATTTAACACACTTCTCCATTGGTCTATGCTCATTTTGACTATCGTTTTATCACGAATAATACCTGCATTGTTTACTAAAATATCTAATCCTTTATAGTTTTCAATCACATATTTTTGAATATCTGCCGTTGCCTTTGGGTCGGTAATATCTTCTAAAATTACATCTCCATCAATTTCTTGAGCTAATGCTTCTGCATCTTCTTTAGAAGCAGGTACATCAACAATAATTACTTTTGCACCTTCGCGGTGTAATGCTTTTGCTGCCGCAGCACCAATACCTCTTGCACCTCCGGTAACAATAGCAATTTTATCTTGTAATAATTGTGCGGGTGATGTAAAATTCACACCATAAGTATTATTCATTTCTATCACTTGACCAGTGATGAAAGGCGATTTATCGCTCAAAAAGAACAAAGCTGCATTGGCTACTGTTGTTGCGCTTACCTCTTCTGCTGTAATTTTAAGCTGGTTGACAGTTACACCTTTTTTCCCTCCAATTTCTTTAGATAATGCTCTTGTAAATCCATCTACTGAACGTTGTACTGCAAAAGATAATGCAC
>JBDKHK010000200.1:0-6661 GCA_039797705.1 Bacteroidota bacterium | reverse complement strand
ATAATTCAAGCCAATAAATATAAACTACCGAAAAAAAAGTCCAATTATAATAGATAACACCATACAATGGAAAAATATTGGAAATAATAATTAATGGTAAAATTACATTTTTATAATTACCTGAATTATCTCGTTTGGTGTTATATTGCATGTATCTTTATTATTTATCAAATATAACAAAAATGTCAAAAGATGAATTGTATAATATGCGCGAAAGCTATCAGTCTTCTTTTTTATTAGAAGAAGATTGCCATCCAAATCCTTTCGTTCAATTTAAAAATTGGTTCAGTCATGCAGTAGAAATAAAAATTCCCGAACCAAATGCGATGACCATTGCCACTGTTGGAAAAAATGGACAGCCTTCTGCTCGTATGGTTTTATTAAAAGATTTTAGTGACGCAGGTTTTTCCTTTTATACCAATTATGACAGTCACAAAGGAAAGCAAATACAAGAAAATTCAAAAGTTGCTTTATTATTTTGGTGGGCAGAACGACAAATACGCATAGAAGGAATTGTACAAAAAATAGACAGAAATATTGCGGAGCAATATTTCCATTCTAGGCCCAAAGAAAGTCAAATCGGAGCAATCGCTTCGCCACAAAGTCAAGTATTGGAAAGTCGAGCTATTTTAGATAATAGATATAAAGAATTAGAAGAAAAATATATAAGTGTAGAAGTGCCATTGCCAGACAATTGGGGCGGCTTTTTAGTGATACCTCAAAGTATAGAATTTTGGCAAGGCAGGGTGAGTCGTTTGCACGATAGAATTCAATATACCCGATTGGAAAACAATGCTTGGAAAATAAATAGATTGGCTCCATAAATTAAAGCCCTATAAAAAAATAAACCTCTACATTTTTGTAGAGGTTTATTTTTTAGTTTTAAAGAAATCTTATCTGCCTTTGTTTACAGTTTCAGATAATTCTTTACCTGCTTTAAATTTCACTAACGTTTTAGCAGGGATTTTTATTTTAGCTCCTGTAGATGGATTTCTTCCATCTCTTTTTGCTCTTTTTGCTGTGCTGAATGTACCAAAACCTATCAAGGTAACTTTGTCACCTTTTTTCAATGTTTTGCGAATACTTTCCAATACAGCATTCAGCGTTTCATTTGCTGATGCATTTGTAATTCCTGCTGTGTCAGCGATTACCTTTACTAAGTCTCCTTTGTTCATTTTTGTCTTATTTAAAAGTTAAAAAAACATTATGCTACAAAGTTAAATCGTTTATCGAATTTTCCAAATAAAACTTTAAAAATGTTAATAAAAACGGACACCTTTGAAGAATATATCTTCAAAACACTTGTATTTATAGGCTTTAAGCAGAGAATGAAGTGCCACAACCGCAGGTAGTAGTAGCATTAGGATTATTAAAAACAAATCCTCTATTATCTAACCCTCCTTTAAAATCTATTTCACAGTCATGTAAATATAATTCCTGTGACTTATCAATAAATATTGGAAATTCATTTAATGTATAAATTTGGTCATTTTCTTTTTGCATATCAAAATCCAAGATATAAGTAAATCCTGCACATCCTCCACCCCTTACGCCAATGCGCAACCCTTTTCCATTATTACTTTCAATCTGCAATAATCTATTGATTTCTTTAATTGCATTTGCCGTAATGGAAATCGGAATTTTATTTTCTATCATCAAACTCATAGTTTAGAAACAACTAAGTGCAAAAGTAGTTCAAAAAAAATAAATGTCAAAAAAACATAATGCGAAATAGAAATAGCGTTTTTAGTAAAAATAGTCTAATTTTAAAGCCTAAATAATTAAACAACTTTTCCAGATGACATATTTGCTTGAAATCTTAAAATATATACTACCAACATTAGTAACATTAGCATTCGTCTATATGATTATTAAATCCTTTTTGGATAATGAAACCAAACGCAGAAATTTAGAAGTACAAAAAAGAATAAGATTTGAACAAAGTAAAATTTCGTTGCCGTTACGTTTACAAGCTTATGAACGCATTATCGTATTTTTGGAAAGAATACATCCATTTAGCCTATTGCCAAGAATATATCAACCCAATATGTTAGTAGCAGAACTTCAATTAGAATTAATAAAAACCATTCGAACAGAATACGAATACAATCTTTCCCAACAAATTTATATCAGTAGAGAAACATGGCAAATGGTGAACACTGCTAAAGAAGAAACAATTAAATTAATTAATACTTTTGCATCCCAAATGCCTACCGATGCAGAGGGAGCTGAATTAAATAAAGCTATCTTTAATTATTATATGCAAACAGAACAACCCATTCCTGTTCAGATTGCAATCAATTTTGTAAAAGAAGATGTCAAGAATTTATTCTAAATCATGGTTATTCGTTGCCGTTATTTTTTCCATAACAGCCTGTAAAGTATTATATCCAAAAAAAGAGCAATCCGATTTAATAAAAGTAACTGCTAATATCAAAGCAGATACTATTGTAAAGATTTTTTATAAACCATATAAAGATTCTTTAGATAAACTAATGAAGCGTCCTTTAGCAGAATTAGAAAATGATTTGACAAAACAACTTCCCGAAAGTTCTTTAGGAAATCTGATGGCAGATATGTTGAAAATAAAAACAGCAGAATATACCAAACAAAAAATAGATGCTGCCATTATGAATTATGGTGGTATCAGAGTTCCATCATTAAGCAAAGGAATATTGAAAGTAGAAAATGTATATATGCTCATGCCGTTTGATAATTATTTAGTGATGCAAGTATTAAACGGACAACAACTAAGTGATTTTTGTGATTCGATGGCACGCATGAAAGGTTGGCCTGTTTCTGGACTTTCATTTAAAATAAAAGAGGGTAAAGCCATAAACATTAAAGTAAACAATGAAGCAATTGATTTACATAAAAACTATAACGTTGCTACTAATGATTATTTGGCAAATGGTGGCGATGGTATGACATTTTTAAAATATATTCCGCAAATTCAAACAGGAAAATTATTCCGAGATGCTATTATAGAATATTGGACAGAACAAGCAAAAGCCGGCAAAAAAATTTCAGCTACTACAGAAAATAGAATAATGCATGCAGAGTAGAAGAAAATTTCTAAAAACAAGTTTAATAGGAGCAGCAACTATTGGTGCTATCTCTTCCCCTTTGGATTTGTTGGCAGAGGAAACAAACACTACGCTTACTATTTTGCACACCAATGATATGCACAGTCATATAGAACCTTTTCTAGATGATGATAAAAAATATCCAGGCTTGGGCGGTGCAGAATATCGTGCAGCGATTATTGAAAATACAAGAAGAAAAAATAGAAATGTTTTATTGTTAGATGCTGGAGATATTTTTCAAGGAACCCCTTATTTCAATTTCTTTCACGGCGATTTGGACATAGACTTAATGAATAAAATGCGCTACGATGCAGCCACTATCGGCAATCACGATTTTGATGGAGGAATAGATATCTTGGCAAAACAAATTACGCGGGCAAATTTTCCATTTGTAAATTGCAATTATGATTTTACAGGAACACCGGTGGCAGGGAAAGTACACCAACACATTATTATAAAAAAAGGAAAATTAAAAATCGGGATAACCGGTTGTGGCGTGGAGTTAGATGGTTTAGTTCCCGATAAATTATACACCTCCACCAAATACTTAGACCCAATAAAATGCGTGCAAGAACAAGCAGACATTTTAAAACATCAAGAACATTGCCATTTAGTTATTTGCTTATCACATTTAGGATTTAAATATGACAGCAAAAAAATATCTGATATAGTCTTAGCACAACAAACTTCCAACATTGATGCAATCATTGGAGGACATACACACACCTTTTTAGAAAAGCCTGAAATAGTAAAAAATAAAGAAGAGAAAAATATAATAATTAATCAAGTGGGGTGGGCAGGAATTCAAATCGGACAATTAGATTATTCTTTTGAAAAAAGTTTCAGAAAAAAGTTATCAAACCACCAAACTGTAATTGTTGATAAAAAATCAAGTGAAAAATAATTTTTTTATTAAAGAAATTTTTCTCAACTTAGTTAGCTCAATTGTTATCAATTTCTAATTTATAAAAAACCAAAAGAGTGTATGAAAAACAAGTATGAACTTGTGTGGGAAAACTGCCTGAATATTATAAAAGATAACATCAATGTTCAAAGCTTTAAAACTTGGTTTGAGCCTATCAAACCTGTAAAACTAGACGGAAGAAATCTTACTATACAAGTACCCAGTCAATTTTTTTATGAATGGCTAGAGGAGCATTATGTTACTTTACTTAGAAAGACTATTAAAAGAGAATTAGGAGAAGATGCAAAATTAGAATATAGAATTTTGATGGAAGCTTCTAATGGAACAAAATCTAATCCTAAAACAATAGACGTTCCCAATCATCGGGAAGGTGTTTATGGAACAAATGAAGTGTCTATGCCGATGGCATTCTCAAGCCCAATGGTAAAAAATCCATTTGTCATTCCTGGTTTGAAAAAAATACATGTCGATTCACAATTAAATCCAAATTATACTTTTGATTCTTTTATAGAAGGTGATTGTAATAAATTTGCAAGAAGTGCCGGTATGGCAGTTGCAAAAACTCCGGGAGGAACTGCGTTCAATCCTCTTGTAATATATGGAGGCGTTGGTTTAGGAAAAACACATTTAGCACAAGCCATCGGAAATTTTATAAAAGTAAATAACTCCAACAAAACAGTACTATATGTAAGTTCTGAGAAATTCACCAGTCAATTTATGACTGCGGTGAAAGACAACAGCACCAATGACTTTATTCACTTCTATCAACAGATAGATGTTTTATTGATAGATGATATTCAGTTTTTTGCTAACAAAACAAAAACACAAGATATCTTCTTCCATATATTTAATCACTTACATCAAAACGGAAAACAATTAATTCTGACATCTGACCGAGCTCCAAAAGATTTAGAAAACATGGAAGAACGTTTATTGTCCCGATTTAAATGGGGATTGACAACCGATATTCAAATTCCTGATTTTGATACACGCATCAGTATTTTACATAAAAAATTACATGCAGACGGCATTGAAATGAATGATGATGTTACCCGTTTTATTGCTACCAATATTAAAACAAATGTTCGTGAATTAGAAGGGGTGTTAACATCTATTTTAGCACAAGCAACCTTAAACAGACAGGATATTACTTTAGAGCTGGCCAAGAGAACGGTGATTAATTTCGTAAAACACGCAACGAAAGAAATTTCGTTAGACATGATACAAAAAACAGTATGTGACTTTTTTGAAGTACCTATTGAAAAATTGAAAGAGCCAACACGCAAACGTCAGTTTGTACAAGCACGACAATTATCAATGTATTTTGCAAAAGAATATACTAAGTCTTCATTAAAAGCTATCGGTCAGCAGTTTGGCGGACGCGATCACAGTACGGTAATTCACTCCTGCCAAGCTGTGCGCAACTTGATAGACACCGATGAGGAATTTAGAGATTCGGTAGAAGAATTGAAAAAACGAATTGAATTAAGCTTGTAAACACAAAACAACTGCCATACTTTAATAGCGAAAACAATATTATCAAATATTAAAGTAAGAAAAAGCGCAGAAAAATAATTTTATATTTGCAAAGTTCTTTAAAAAACATATCTTTGCCGACCAAAAGTTCTTCAACAGAATAAAGGAGGTGAGGTGGGTGAGTGGCTTAAACCACCAGTTTGCTAAACTGACGTACGGGAAACTGTACCGAGGGTTCGAATCCCTCCCTCACCGCAGCAAACAAACAACTACGGGATGTAGTTCAGTCCGGTTAGAATGCCTGGTTTGGGACCAGGAGGTCGTTGGTTCGAATCCAGCCATCCCGACACTAAAAAAGCCTCACAGCAATGTGAGGCTTTTTTTATTTAATACTATTTCATTCGCCAGCCGGCAAATCAAAATCTTGAAATATTCTATTAGACCTCTTGCGAAATTAAAACACAAATGTCATTTTAATAAAAAAGTAAAAATGTCATTACCACAAAGGTGGTAATCTCATAAAAAAAAGGAGATTATCTTTTTTAAGGCAATGACTACTCCTCCTTCTGGTTTCCACAAATTAACACCCAAAATTAAAAATAAAATGAATTAATGTATTAAATATCAGATAGTTGCAATTTGAGAAAGTAAAAAAATACGGAAACCAGGAAATACGATTGAATTAAAATTACTGCTTTAAAAAATACATTTCTACGGTTGAAATTATCCGGGAGCGCAATACTGGACAAGAGTAAAAAAACAAGAAAAATACTTATCTAAAAATAAAACCAGCAATAATCTTTCATTTATCTATTGAATTCAAAATAACGATTTGCTCTTCCAAATGCTCCTAAATCATTGAATCGAACACCTTGCTCTTTCATTACTTTATGTGCTTTGCTGGCAGTAAGCTGTCTTATATAAAAAGTTTCACTTACCACAAAATGATGGATGGCATGTGTGCTGCCAAAATTGAAACAAAAAAATTGAAACGGCAAGAAATACCATTTATCCAATACTTGCGTTTGCTGCATAATATTGCCCACTTCTACATCCCCATAATAATGCATATTAGAAGTAATAAAATGCAAACAAAACATGCGTAGCAAATTAGGAAAAATCAAAATGGCGACTAAGGGATTTATCCATTTAAACTGTGCCTGAATAAACGCAG
>JBDKHK010000199.1:0-6182 GCA_039797705.1 Bacteroidota bacterium | reverse complement strand
TTTTTATATTATATAAATTACTGATTTTTTTATCGGGTAATTCTTGATATAATTGCCCAGCAACTCGTGATATATGAGAGTCTAAATCGGATCTGGTTATCATTAAAACTACTAATACTATTGTTAGAATTATCAATAAAATAGAGTAGGCTTTTATTTTAGGTGTAAAGGTAAATTTCTTTCCTTCGGCTATATTATTTTCTGATGCGTATCGAATAAGCCCTTTAGGCAAACCAACTTTTTCCATCATAAAATCGCAAGCATCTATACAAGCTGTACAACCTACACAATCCAACTGTGTGCCATTGCGTATGTCTATTCCGGTTGGGCAAACATTTACACATTGATGACAATCAATACAATCTCCTATAGCTCTTTCTTGGTTTTTTTTAAATTTACCTCTTTGTTCACCTCTTTTATAATCATACGCTACTAACATGGTGTCTTTATCGTACAGTGCACCTTGTAATCTACCATAAGGACAAATAGTAGTACATACAATTTCTCTTACATAAGCAAATACTGCATAGAATACTAAAGAAAATCCTATTAATCCAATAAATAATCCATTGTGTTCAGAAATTGGTTCATGGATGATCTTTTTTAATTCATCCATACTAATAATGTATGCTAAAAATGTATTTGCAATGGCAAATGCAATAATTAAATAGATGAAATGTTTCAATGATTTCCTCCAAATTTTATTAAAATTCCAAGGCCCTTTGTTTAATAATTTTTGTTGAGCTGGATTTCCTTCTATCCACCACTCAATTGGTCGGAAAACGAATTCTAGAAAAACGGTTTGTGGACAAATCCATCCGCAAAACAATCGTCCATAAATGACCGTAAAAAGTGCAATAAAAATAATGAAAGCAATCATGGCAACTGCGAAAATGTGAAAATCTTCTGGCCAAAATATTTTACTAAAAAGGATAAATTTCCCGTCTATTACATTAAATAAAACAAAAGGCATTCCATTTACCTTGATAAATGGAATGCTAAAGAAAAATATTAAATAAAATATTACAAGAAGAGTTCGGTAATTATAAAATTTACCATTGGGCTTTAAAGCATATATCCAATTTCGTGAACCATCTTCTTTTACAGAGCTTATTCTGTTTCTATATTCTTCGGATTTATATATATCATCTATATCTGTGATATTCATGATAAATTATTTATTTTGTTGCTGTTGCATCATCACCTTTGTATAGTTCTCCTTGTTTTTCTTTCGCACCAGGAGGGTTTGTACCTTTTAATGATTCAACAAAACTAGCTAATTGTGCAATTTGTTTCGGAGAAAAATCATCTTTCCAAGATTTCATTCCTTTTTCTACATATCCGTATTTTATAGTATGAAATACATCTTTGATACTACCTCCGTGTAACCAATATTCATCTGTCAAATTAGGACCTACTCCTCCTTGTCCTTTGTCTCCGTGGCATGCGGAACAATTTGCTGTGAAAGTTTTCTTTCCGGCAGCAATATCATCAGCACCTAACATGGTAACAGAGTTTTCATCAAATTTGTTGCCTTCTAATTTCATCAATGAATCTTGTACCGCTTGTGCAATTTTCATTTCAGCTGCAAATTCATCTTCTTGGTGTGGAATAGAGCCTGAGATATTAAATTGATATAAATAAATAATAGCAATAACAATTGTTGCTAGAAAACTAATTGTGAACCAAGGTGGTGTTACATTATCTAATTCTCGAATACCATCAAAATCATGCCCCATATCTACAGAGGCTTCGTCTTTCAATGATTTTAATTTGTTAATTTTTTCCCACCAGGATAAAGATTCTCCGCTTGCTGCTTTGTCTTTTATCATTTGTTCAATTCCTGTTAAGAATCTAAGTGATTTTATAATGTATAAAATTATTCCTAATTCTATCAAAATAACCGTAAGGAATCCATAGAAATATATATCTACTCCTGATAAAGCTCCTTCTTTGGCAACAGTAGTGGCAGTGGTTGCATCTTGAGAGAAAGCATATTGAGATAAAAATAACAATCCTAATAATGCAACTGTTTTAGTGGTATTTCCAGAATTATTTTTATGATTGCTTTTATATAAGTCTATTGCACCGTTTAAGGTAGAAGCAAGTACTAATATAATAAACAACAGTAATATGGCAATGATACATAATATGGTATCTACTGAAATATCTATTCCTGAATTTGTATCTGCGCCGGCTGTTGCTGCTTGCGCAAAACTTCCAGAGACGAATAGTAAATTAATAAGAAGAAAGATGAAAAGTTTAATTTTATTGGTTGGTTTCATAAATTTTTTATTTTAAATCATTAGAATCATTTTCTAAAGGCATATTTTTCATGTGATCAATAAATCCTGTATCAGCACGAAGTATTCGTATGGTCACAAACACAAAAAATACAACAAATAATATCAAGGAGAACATAGGATAAACTCCTATTCCTGTTATGCCTTGTAAGTAATTTATAAATTTCATAAAATTTATTTATTAATTTGATGTAGTTTGACTTGCTTTAATATCTTTACCTACTCGTTGCAAATATGCAATTAGTGCAATGATTTCTTTCTTGCTACTAATATCTATTTTGTCTGCCTTTAATCTTGCAGTAATTTTATCTGCCTGAGCTTGAAGGTCATTATTTGCTTTTGCTTCATATCCTTGTTCATAAGGAACTCCTAATTTGCGCATTGCATGAATTTTAGAGTTGGTGGTCGAGATGTCTAAATCTCGTCTAAATAACCATGGATAATTAGGCATTATAGAACCTGGAGACATGGAAGTTGGTTTCAACATGTGGTTAAAGTGCCAGCTGTCTGGATATTTTCCGCCAATGCGCGCCAAATCTGGTCCGGTACGTTTACTTCCCCATTGGTATGGATGGTCATATACAAATTCACCAGCTTTAGAATATTCTCCATAACGCATTACTTCATAACGGAATGGGCGAATCATTTGTGAATGGCAAGTGTAGCAACCTTCTCTGATATAAATATCTCTTCCTTGTAGTTCTAATGGTGTATATGGTTTTACAGAAGCGATGGTTGGTATATTAGATTTAATTACTAATGTTGGAACTATTTCGACTAAACCACCTATTGCTACTACTACAAAACTAAGGATTAACATTAAAATTGGTTTTCGTTCAATAACAGTATGCCAAAATGTATGTCCTGTAGCAACAAATTTTTTAGGTAAAGGTGCAGCTTCTGCTTCTTCTCTTTCTACAAAAACTCCTGTTTTTGTAGTTTTATAAAGATTGTAAATCATTAATATTGCACCGATTAAATAGATTGTTCCGCCTACTGCGCGCATTGTATAAAATGGTACAACAGATTGAACAACATCTATAAATTGATATTGTAGTTGACCTTCAGGTGTAAATGCTTTTAACATAAAATAGGAGCGAAATGCTGCCCAATACAATGGAATTGCATATAATACAATACCTAGTGTACCAATCCAAAAATGGGTACTTGCTAATTTTTTAGAGTATAATTCTGTTTTAAATAATCTTGGTATCAACCAATATAGCATACCGAATGTCATAAATCCATTCCAGCCTAATGCTCCGATATGTACGTGTGCTATTGTCCAATCTGTATAGTGAGAAATAGCGTTTACACTTTTTAATGACATCATCGGTCCTTCGAAGGTGGCCATTCCATAACAAGTAAGACCTACTACGAAGAATTTTAATATTGGATCTTCTCTTACTTTATCCCATACTCCTCTTAAGGTAAATAAACCATTTAACATTCCTCCCCAACTTGGTAATATTAATGTAAGGGAGAATGCGGTACCTAATGATTGTGCCCATTGTGGTAAAGCGGTATATAATAAATGGTGAGGACCAGCCCATATATAAATAAAGATAATTGACCAAAAGTGAACGATACTCAACCGGTAGGAATATACTGGACGGTTAGCTGCTTTTGGTACAAAATAATACATCAAGCCTAAATAAGGCGTGGTAAGAAAAAATGCCACTGCATTATGTCCATACCACCATTGAACCAATGCATCTTGAACACCTGCATATACGGGATAACTTTTAAATGCAGAGAATGGAAGCTCAAAAGAGTTGATTATATGTAACATGGCAACCGTTACCCAAGAGGCTAAGAAAAACCATATTGCAACATACAGGTGTCTTTCTCTTCTTTTTAGGATTGTTCCCATCATGTTTATACCAAATATTACCCAAATTACAGTAATAGCGATATCTAAAGGCCATTCTAATTCTGCATATTCTTTTGCACTGGTATAGCCCATCATCAACGATACGGCTCCGACTACAATGATTAATTGCCATCCCCAAAAATGTATTTTTCCTAATATATCACTATACATTTTTGTTTTTAACAACCGTGGCATGGAATAATATACTGCTGTAAAAATTCCGTTTCCAACAAATGCAAAGATTACAGCATTGGTGTGTACTGGTCTGAGGCGACCAAAGGTGGTGGCTGCTAAGTCTAAATTTACAATTGGAAATGCTAACTGAAATGCTGCGATAACTCCTACTAACATGCCTACTGCTCCCCAAAAAATGGTTGCATAAGCGAAGTATTTCGGCAGCCGATTGTCATAATAAAATTTCTCTAATTCCATATTAATTACTTGATTGGTTTATTTTACTTTACTTTATTTTCTTTTTTCTTTGTGTTATCAAACAGCATGCGGTGTGCTGGTGAATAATCGTCGTCGTACTGACCATCTTTTACACTCCACAAAAAAGCTATTAAGAATCCGCCCGCAATAATAAGACTTCCAACTAACATTATTATGATTGCACTCATTTGTTATAGTTTGATTTCAAAATTATTTAATATTATTCAATATTCACAGTATCTTTCATTAAAGTAAACTATGCTTATTGTTATGCTTTATTTAATTTAGTTTTCCAAGATGCAATTTCACTCATTCCATAAGTTGCTAAGATGATACTTATTGAGCTGCTTGGCATTAAAATCGCAGCAATTAACGGCGAAAGTGTTCCTTGAACGGCAAAATACATTCCAACAATATTATACATGATGGACAAAATAAAACTCATCATTATGATTTGCTTTCCGTATTTAGCAAATTGTATAAATTTATCTAAATTAGAAAATTGAGATGCTTCTAAAATTCCATCACAAGCCGGACTGAAGTTGTTGGCATTTTCTGCAATGGCAATACCAACGTCACTTTGCTTTAATGCTCCAGCATCATTCAAGCCATCTCCTACCATCATTACTTTTTTATGAGACACTTGTTGCAGATGTAAAATATAATTTAATTTATCATCGGGTTTTTGCTGAAATAGTATTTCTGTTTCAGCGCCTAAAGTTGTTTTTAAATATTCCATTTCTGCATCATTATCGCCTGAAATAACAGAGATAGAAAGTTTATTTTTTAGGTTTTTCATTAATTGATTAAAACCATATCTATAGTTATTGGAAATAGAAAATGTGCCCAATAAATTATTATCAACTTTAATGTAAACAGTGCTGTCGGTTTGTTTGCTTCCTGTTTTTTCGGATACAAATTCTGCCGATCCTATTTTATAATATTTTTCATCTATCCAGCCTTCTATTCCTTTTCCTGCTGTTGTTTTAAAATTTTCTATTGCTGGGGTATTGTTCTTATTCAAATAATCAACAATTGCTTTGCTGAGTGGATGTGGTGATTGCTCTACTAATGCTGCAATATTTATTTTTTCTATTTCTGAAAGTGTCTTTCCTTTATAGCTTACTTTTAAATTGGATTGTTGCGTAAGGGTTCCTGTTTTGTCAAATACCAAATGATTTATTTGAGAAATATGTTCAATAACATCTGGATGGCGTAAGTATAGTTTATTTTTACTTAAAATACGCAAGATGTTTCCATTGGTAAAAGTGGAAGACAATAGTAATGCGCAAGGGCAAGCTACAATTAATACAGTTGTGATGGTATTCCACATTAATTTATATTCATGCTGTAAATACCAATATGTAGCGGCAATTCCTGCAATTGCTAATACAATAAATGTAAAATATTTACTTAATGCATGGATGTAAGAATGGTTGTTTTCTTCTTTTGTTTTAAAAATATCTTTATTCCATAAGTTTGTCAAATAACTTTGTGATACTTCTTTTACTACAATCAATTCTAATGCTCCGCCAATTTGCTTTCCACCGGCATAAATAATTTCTCCTGGTTCT
>JBDKHK010000198.1:0-5092 GCA_039797705.1 Bacteroidota bacterium | reverse complement strand
CTGTTTTCCATTCCAGAAAAAAATTACAAAGAAGAACAGTCCAACCGCCGAGTAGAAATTGTAATTGTAGAAAAGTAAAAATCTGCAATCTAAATCTGCAATCTAAAATCTAAAATAGTATATTTGCAGCAACTACACAACACACACAAAAAAATGAGTTCTGATACTTCAAAAAGATATGCACTTCGAGGCGTTTCGGCAGGCAAAGAAGATGTGCACAACGCCATCAAAAATATCGATAAAGGATTATTCTCCAAAGCATTCTGCAAAATTGTTCCAGATTACTTAACAAATGACGAAGAATATTGTCTCATTATGCATGCAGATGGTGCAGGAACAAAATCATCCTTAGCCTATATGTACTGGAAAGAAACTGGTGATATGTCCGTTTGGAAAGGCATCGCACAAGACGCATTAATCATGAATATCGACGATTTATTATGCGTTGGTGCGACCGATAATATTATGTTATCATCAACCATTGGACGTAATAAAAATCTCATTCCTGGCGAAGTAATCTCAGCCATTATCAACGGAAGCGAAGAGCTAATTGCCGAACTAAAAACCTTCGGAGTAACCATACATTCTACCGGTGGCGAAACGGCCGATGTAGGCGATATTGTGAGAACACTTATTGTCGACTCGACTGTAACTGCTCGTATGAAACGTAAAGATGTAGTAAATAATGCAAATATTCAACCAGGAGATGTAATTGTTGGATTGGCTTCTTTTGGTCAAGCAAATTATGAAAAATCATACAATGGCGGAATGGGAAGCAACGGACTTACATCAGCCCGTCACGATGTTTTCGATAAGTATTTAGCACACAAATATCCAGAAAGTTTCGATGCGCAAGTACCCAACGAACTTGTATATTCAGGAAGTGTAAAACTAACTGATAAGGTAGAAAATTCCCCGATAGATGCTGGTAAATTAGTACTTTCTCCAACAAGAACTTATGCGCCAATCATCAAAAAAATATTAGAAAACTACACACCAAACGAAATACATGGTATGGTGCATTGTAGCGGAGGAGCGCAAACAAAAATCTTACATTTTATAGATAATTTGCACGTTATAAAAGATAATTTATTTCCAGTTCCACCACTTTTCAAACTCATACAAGAACAGTCAAAAACGGATTGGAAAGAAATGTATCAAGTTTTTAATTGCGGTCACAGAATGGAAATTTATGTTCCAGAAAATATAGCAAATAACATTATCGAAATCTCTAAATCATTTGGTGTCGATGCCCAAATTGTGGGTAGAGTAGAGGCAAGCGATAATAAAAAGCTAACCATACAATCAGAATACGGAACTTTCGAATATTAGTTTTTTTAGAAGCTATTCCCGCTTTTCGTTACAAACGAAGTTCACTGAACTCCAATTAAAATAAACGTTAAGTGAAGTAATCTTTTCTTTTTTTAAAGAAAAAAAAGAAAAGGATTTTCACTGCAATCGGGGCTAAAATATTTGTAATTTTCAGTAATAATATAATAAATCCGTTCTAACCAGTATAAATCCGCGTTATCCGTGGGCAAAGAAATAATTATGTACGAACTAGTATTTTGGAATTATAAAGAAGGAATTTACTTAAACCATCATTTGGTTTACGAAGCCATTTCGGATGAGGAAACAGTCGACGGACTCGAAGATTTACCCATTGAAGTAATCCTAAACCGAATCGCAAATGTTTTCTCAAAATGGGAAAAAGTAGATGAGAAAAGCTGGAAAAATAATGACGGAGTAGGTGCGTTTCATATAAGAACTACACCACAAAGTATTAAAATAGATTGCTACGGAACAGAAGGAAAAACTATGGACAAATTGGTAGATATTCTAGAAGAATATAAATGCCCGTTATATGATCCGCAAGTTCCAGAAAGACATGATGAATTCAATGAGTAATACAATTGTTATGAACTTCGATTTTGCTGCAAACTACACTTTAGAAAATGATTTAGTTCGATTAGAACCTTTGCAAGAATCTCATTTCGCCAATTTATTTACAGAATCATTGCAAAATCCAGAAATCTGGAAATATTCGTCTTTACTAGCAATTGGAGAAGAAAATTTTAGAAATTACATTCAATTTGCATTAAAAAATAGACAGAAACTAACCGAATATCCTTTTGCAGTTTTCGACAAACGAACAAATGAATACGCAGGAAGTACACGTTTTTATGATATTCAGCTTAGCAATAAAACCTTACAATTGGGTTATACTTGGTACGGAAAACAATTTCACGGAACAGGACTCAATAAACATTGTAAATATTTATTACTTGAATTTGCATTCGAAAAAATGAATATGGAACGAGTAGAATTCCGTGCTGATAATGCAAACGAACGTAGTAAAGCGGCTATGAAAAGTATTGGTTGTAAAGTAGATGGTGTTTTGAGAAGTAATATGATAAAACTAGATGGTACAAGACGAGACAGCATCATTTTGAGTATTCTTCGTGATGAATGGTTTGATGAGGTTAGAGAAAATATAAAAAATAAATCTAATTTTTAAAACTTATAAATAGAAATAGGTGTAATTTGTGGTTGAAATAATAACTTGTACAAGTTGTGAACTGCCAAGTAAAACATAATTTTAAAAATGTATGCCTAAACTCATTACGATTGAAACATTTTCCGACAATCGAGGTCACTTATCCGTTTTAGAAAAAAACATGCCTTTTGATATAAAAAGAGTTTTTTATATTTATGGTGTCGATAACTCCGTTAGAGGGAAGCATCGTCATCATAAAACCATTCAGGCAGTTATATGTATTTCAGGTAGTTGTAAAATAGCCAATAATAACGGAAAACAAAACGAAATTTTTGAGTTAGACCAACCCAACAAATGCCTTTTTTTGTACCCAGAAGATTTTCATTCGATGTATGATTTCTCCAGTGATGCCATCTTATTAGTTTTAGCATCAGAATATTTTGATCCCAACGATTATATTTATGAGCCCTATCAATAATAAAATAATTCCCTACGAAAATTTACATCTTTTAAACCAAAAATGGGAGCAAGAGTTTAAAACTGCGTTTGCAAATTTTCTCCAAAACGGCTGGTATATTTTAGGAAATGAAGTTAAAAATTTCGAAGAAAAATTTGCTAATTATTGCCGTTCGCCTTATTGTGTGGGTGTAGCAAATGGTTTAGACGCCTTAGAAATGGGCTTGCAGGTATTTGATTTTCCTGCTCAATCCGAAATTATAGTGCCTTCAAACACGTATATTGCCACTATTTTAGCCATTATTAATGCGGGTCACGTTCCGGTTTTAGTAGAGCCTAATCTGAAAACGTATAACATTGATGAAAATAAAATAGAAGAGAAAATTACTTCAAAAACAAAGGCAATAATGGTAGTTCATTTGTACGGTCTAATGGCAAATATGGAAGCCATTACTGCGATAGCTACAAAACATCATTTAGAAATTATAGAAGATTGCGCACAAGCCCATGGAGCTAAATACAAGAATCAAATAGCAGGAACATTCGGAAAAATAGGTGCTTATAGCTTTTATCCAACCAAAAATTTAGGAGCATTAGGTGATGCAGGGGCTGTAATTACTGATGATAAAGCTGTTTACGAAAAATTAATCGCGCTAAGAAATTACGGCTCCCACAAAAAATATTATAACAGCTATATTGGTCGAAATTCGAGATTAGATGAATTGCAAGCCGCTTTTTTGAATATCAAATTGCCTTTTTTGGACGAAATAAACAATCATAAAAGGGCATTAGCCAGCTTATACGATTTGCATTTAACGAACGATGTTGTAAAACCCAATCCTTTGCAAAATGCCTATCATGTGTACCATATTTATACTATTAGGACTGAAAAAAGAGACGAATTGAAACAGTTCTTGCTAGAAAATGGCATTCATACCGAGATTCATTATCCCGTTTCACCCAATCATCAAGAGGGATACCAAAACTATTTCTCGGGGCAAAATTTCCCTATAAGCGAACTCATACATCAAACAACACTAAGCTTGCCTATTTCGTTTGCCAATAGCACACAAGATATTGAATTTGTTATCGAAAAAATAAATTTATTTTTCAGCAAATACTAGCTGTTTTTACTATATTTGCGAGCAACACAGATGCCATAATATACCGGTTATATGATTGAAAAATACGAAGAGACTGACAATTGGGATTTGATTATAAAAGGCTCCACTTCGCTTTTTGATATCAATTTTCAAGACATTTGGCGCTATAGAGATTTGTTGTTCTTGTTTGTAAAACGAGACTTTGTGAGTTTCTACAAACAAACCATTCTAGGACCACTTTGGTTTTTTATACAACCCATTTTTACTACTTTAGTTTTTACGTTTGTTTTTGGAAACCTTGCAGGTATCAGTACTGATGGTTTGCCGCAACAGCTATTTTACCTCACAGGAATTACCTCTTGGAATTATTTTTCAGATTGTTTGACAAAAACCAGTACGGTATTTAAAGACAATGCCAACATATTTGGAAAAGTATATTTTCCTAGGTTAATCATGCCGTTAAGTATTGTGGTAAGTAATTTAGTCCGATTTGGAGTGCAATTATTGCTATTGCTCCTAATGATGGGCTATTTTTTCCTGTTTCCAGTAGCAGGGACTAGTTTTCAGGTAACGTATGCTATTGCTTTTTTTCCTTTTTTAGTTTTGCTAATGGCGTTGCTAGGATTAGGATTAGGATTAATTATTACAGCAATTACTACAAAATACAAAGATTTAACGTTTCTAATTACTTTTGGAGTTTCGTTGTTAATGTATGGAACAACAGTAATTTACCCACTAAGCGCGGCACCCGAAAAATACAAACGAATAATCGAACTAAACCCCATGACAGGAATAATCGAAGCCTTTCGTTTCGCTTTTTTAGGAAAAGGAGAATTTTCGGCTTGGAGTCTAGGATATTCCACACTAATTACCGTAATTGTATTGTTTTTAGGAATTCTGATTTTCAATAAAACGGAGAAAAATTTTGTAGATACGATTTAGGGTTAAGGCTGAGGTTAAGGCTGAGAACGAGATTAAGTTAGGAAACAATTAAAGAAACAATAAAATACAAATGGCATTTACAGGTTTTGAAGAT
>JBDKHK010000197.1:0-2751 GCA_039797705.1 Bacteroidota bacterium | reverse complement strand
TTTTAAAAAAAAATTAAAAAAATTCACCCTATGTCAACTCATCTAAAACACAAAAACACCCTTTTGAAGTATGTATTCTTATTAACCATGATTGTATTTTTATTTACATCATGTACACCTTTACCCATTCTTCCTCCAAATAATAACAACAATACTCAGGTAACTTATACCAGTCAAATTTATATTAGCGGAAAAGGTGGCTATGGTTCTTATCGAATTCCTGCAATTGTAAAAACAAATGATGGCGGACTATTAGCATTTACCGAAGGTAGAGTAAACGGTTCAGCAGATTTTGGAGATATAAAAATATTAGTATCTAAGAGTACAGATTTAGGAAAAACATGGGGAGCTCCACAAGTTGTTGCACAAAACGGCAATTTGCAAGCTGGCAACCCTGCACCAGTGGTAGATAATACAGATCCAGCCTATCCTAATGGCAGGATTTTTCTTTTTTATTGCACCGGAAACAATACTCAAGCAAATGTAACTAATTTGAATGGCGTTAGAGAAGTGTGGTACACGACTAGTACAGATAATGGAATAACTTGGGCAACACCAACAAACATTACCCTTCAGGTGCACCATCCTTACCAACCTTCGTTTAATGCTGCATATAATGATCCATTAAAATGGTCTGCTTATGCTACAGGTCCAGGACATGCACTTCAATTAACACAAGGCACACACAAAGGTAGAATTGTGGTTCCTATCAATCATGGAATTTATACCAACAAAACTAACTATGCTGCTGCATTTTATTCAGATGACCATGGAGTTACGTTCCATCTTTCTCCCGATGTACTTTTGCAATCTGACGAAACCATTGCAGCGGAACTTCCAGATGGAGGCGTGTTATTAAATTCGCGGGATCAATATCTTGGAAAAAACAAAAGAATATTATCTTTTGATGCTACGGGTAATTTAAATGGCGCTCCAAAATGGATTACAGACTTTAACGATAACTTACCTGATCCTGTTTGTCAAGCAAGTATGATTAATAGTAAAACTACGGATAATAAATCTGTTCTTATATATTCTAATCCAGCATCATCTAATAAAACTAGAACAAATCTTGGTATAAGACAAAGTTTTGATTTTGGAAAAACATGGACAAGTCCTGTTATTGTAGATAGTGGTTATGCAGCTTATTCTGATTTGGTGATACTGCCATCAGGAGACATAGGTGTTGTTTATGAATCCAATAACTACGGTGCTATAACGTTTATTGCTGTTCCGTATAAAAATATTCCAGTAAATTAAAATTGCAAATGAGTATTTATTTTGAGTTTATCTTCAAAATATAAATCATAAGGGTTTTATTTTCTAGATTTTCGGCATTGTGCAAATAGAAAAAATAAGCTGTTTCAGATTTTGAGACAGCTTATTTTTTTATTAGGTATTGTGGTTGAAAATAACTTACTGTACAAAATCATTATTTTATTTCTTATGACAACAACTTTCTGTTCCGGTTGGTGTTGCTTTCATTTCAGGACTGATATATGGGATGCCTAAATTTAAGCCCCGCAAAATGAGGAGTACTGCCATTATTCCCACGAATATAGGCACCGCTTTGCGCATTTTATTTCTCCAATGTACCGAGATATATTTTCCTAAAACAGTAACTGCAAACATTATAGGGAAAGTTCCAAGACCAAAGGCTGCCATAAATAAAGTACTGTGTAAAATATCGCCGGTAGCTACTGCACCAGCCACTGCTATATATACCAATCCACAGGGTAGATAGCCATTTAAAAAGCCGATAAGAAAGAAAGTATAAAAATGTTTTTCACTTCGAAATAATTGTGATAATTTTTGTTTTAGTTTCAAAGAATATTTGTTTTGAAAACTATTATTGGTATTAATGTATTTTGAAAAAAATAGAAAAAATAATATTATTATTCCTAAGAAAACAGAAAGAAATTGCTGAAAGCCACCGATAAAAAACTGTTTTCCAACAATTCCAAAGAGTATTCCTAATGTTGAATATGATACTACTCTACCTAAATTATATAATGAAATATACCAGATTCTTTTCCATTTTCCTGCATCACCTACGGGCAGTGCTAAGGCTATTGGTCCGCACATACCAACACAATGAAAGCTGCCTAAAATTCCAATAGAGAAGCCGCCTATAATCAGTGGTGTAATCATATTATTCTACTATAAATGATTGCTCAAAATAGTAAGGTGCATTGCCTTTTTTCCAACTTATTCTTACCGTATATAATACGTTTTTTAATTGCGCCTTATGAACCAACTGCTGTCCGTTTGCATTGGGAGAAAAAGCAATATGTAAATCATTTTTTTCATCAGAAGGACAAAGAAAATGGATTTTGCCATCTGCAATAGTGTCAACTGCCTTTGCAGGAGCTTGTATTTGAACACCATTTGGGGTATTAGTAAGCGTAATGGTTCCAGTTTTTTGCAAATTATTTTTGCCATCAATTACAGTTTGATACACTAATTCTTTCGCATAATAATTATCTTCTTGCATTTCGTTGGTTTGTTGTGTTGCCACATATACCATTGATAGCATTGCTATTGCAAAAATTATGAAAGTAATTAATATCTTATATCCCCAATTCATAGTATCATTTTATAAAAACATCCATTTATATTATATAAATGGCCCTTGGAAGTTTGTTTTAATTGTTTGTATTTTTTCTCCATTTTTATATACACCCACTTTAATTTTTGTAGATGTTTCATGGATATTCTTCTTATCAATGATGATAAAAAATGTATTGGTAT
>JBDKHK010000196.1:0-12463 GCA_039797705.1 Bacteroidota bacterium | reverse complement strand
TAATAAACCTCATTTTGCCTTAAACGATAAAAATGAATGGAGTTTATATATACGGGAAGGTGATAAAACATTATTAGTTCCGAATGTAGGTTGAAAAAATGAAATGCTATTGTGTTAATCTTGAATGATTAATTTATCTCCACATTTGCGGCAATATTTCGCATCAATTTCGTGTTTATTACAGGCACAATTTGGGCAACATTTTGTTGTATCTACTTTATTTTGTTGTATCTCTCTAATAAATTTTGCCGAAATTATTCCCGTTGGCACTGCAATAATTGAATAACCCAAAATCATTATGAAAGTAGCTAATATTTTCCCTAAAGCTGTATGTGGTGCAACATCACCATAACCAACGGTTGTAATGGTAACAATTGCCCAGTAAATACTTTGAGGAATACTAGTAAATCCTGGATTTTTTTCATATTCTAATACATACATTATAGAGCCTAATAGAACAGACAACAAAACGATAAAGGATAGAAACACTACGATTTTTTTATAACTTTTAACAAGGGAAACCATCATTAATCGGCTTTCCTGTAAAAAATCTACCATCTTAAATATTTTGAAAATACGTAGCAATCTAAAGGAGCGAACCAGCATTAAAAAATGTGTGTGCGGAAAAATTATTTCCAAATAAGATGGTAAAATGGCCAAAAAATCTATCACTCCATAAAAACTTTTTAAGTATATGGCAGGTTTCTTTACGCAAGAGAATCGCAAAATGTATTCAATCGTAAAGATGATTGTATAAAATAATTGTAATTCTTTGAAAAAAAATCGGTATTTACTGTAAATCGGTCCTATGCTTTCCAACATTATTACCACAGTGTTAGATAGGATAAGAAAAATTAAAATAATATCAAATAGTTTTCCAGCTCTTGTATTCGATTCAAAAGTGATTTCATAAAGTTTCCGTCGCCACCTACCGTCTGGTTGGTTGTTTTTGGGACCTTCTTGCTTATCGGTTAATTTTTCTTTTTCTTCGTTCAATTTTTTATTATTGAATCAAAATTACTCATTTTTTTTAGAAATCAATTATATAAATAATAATTTTATGTATAAAAATTTATCGTTGTTTTCTTGGAGTTAAATTGTTTATTTTTCGTTCTCCATTTGGTTGTAAGCCACCCGGTGTTGGTTGGGATGTTTGCTGTGTTTGAAATAAAGATTGTTTGCCTTTAAATAAGTTTCGTGTAGAATCATTTTCATTTTCAGTTCTGACAAATAGTTCATTTTTAGGTTTGTCAAAAGGATTTTTATAAGGGTTGCGTGGCGTTAATTTTGTTTCATCATCAAATAATTTATGGGATAAGAATAATTCTCGTCTTGCTGATCGTGCAATTAATCCTTGTGTAGGATTGTAAGCTCCCTCTATTCCATCAAATGGAACTGATTCTACCTGTTCCAATCTATAGGTAATAGAAGTTTGAGAGGCAGAAACATCATTTACATTTGCTTCATAGTCAAAATATTTTTTTATTATATTTCTGACGTAATTAAATGGTTCTATTCCTCGGCAATAACCATATTTTACAACAGGATCATTATAAAATCGAGGATTGGATTTGTAGAGCATAAAATATTCAACAGAACCATCCCATTTGTCGGCAGGGTATCCATTTTTTTCGGCCAAACGTGCTGCATCTGCAACGTGTCCGGGGCCGGCATTGTAGGAGGCTAAAATAAATTTAATTCGTTGGGTATAATCACTAATATTAGACCAAATTTTTTCTAAATGTTTTAGATAATTTGTTCCTCCTTCAATGTTTGTTTCAGGATTGTATGCATTGCCATAAATTCCCATTTGTCGGGCGGTTCCAGGCATTAATTGCATTAATCCTTGTGCGCCACACCAGCTTCTGGCGGTTGGATTAAATCTTGATTCTTGATGAATAACGGCAGCTATTAAACGCCAATCCCAATTTATTTTTTTTGCATAACGCTGTATGGTTTGATCGTAATGAGAAATCATGCCTTGTTGAAGATGGGCGTCGTCGTCATATCCAAATAAAATTCCTTTTTCTGTTTTGAAATATTTATCATATATGAGTCCATAAATTTTCTCTTTTTCAAATTCTTTTATCCAATAATTTAAAGAAGTTAATAAATCTGGTGCATTTTTTCGTACGGCCCAATGGAGCGAAACTGGGTTGCTTAAAGATAAATCTATGTTCAGGTTTTCAAAATATGATTTATTGACTAAAGCAATATCTTTATTGGCAATGGTATAGTCTATTTCTCCATCTGCTACCGCTTCTATAATGTCATCTATACCACGTTCATTTGGCAATATTCGAACGTCTATGTTTATTCCGTTAGAATCTGATATTTCTTTCAATCTATTATAATACACAGAATTGTCGGGTACATATACTATTTTGTTTGATAGTTCTTGAAGTTTTTGCACCAGTGTATCTTTTTTCTGAATACTATCAATAGGATTTACGCTTGTTCCTGTTCGGCGCTGTACCAATACTTGCTCAATATTTCGATAGGGCTGTGTTAGGGTTACTTGTTGTATAATTTTATTGCTTTTAAATAATCCATTTGCAATAATATCACCTTTGCCTTCATTTAATAAATTATATTGATCATCGGAAGATTTTGCTAATACAATTTCTAATTTTACTCCAATTGATTTTGCAAAATGTTGCATCAATTCGTATTCAAAGCCTAAGCGTTGGTCTTTATAAATAAAATAACTAATAGAGTTATATTCAATAATAACACGCAAACTTCCTCTTTTTATAATATCTTTTACATCTATGTCAACCGTAGGCTCTGTAATGGTGTTTTTTTTATCTTGATAATTAGCAATCCATTTCACTGCAAGAAATGAAAACAATGTGAACAGTGTTAGTAAAATCCAATTGCGCGCAGTATTCATATAATAAAAACTCTATTGGTTTATTGAAGCGTAATAGTATTGGCAATACTAATTTTTTTATCCGCAGTATCTTTTGCGGATGCAAACGGATAAGTTACCAATGTAATTGTTTTTGCATCATTTGAAAGAATAGAATGAGTATTTTGTGCCTTATTGATTGTTTGTTCAAATGAATAAGTTGTAGTAAAAGTGGCAGTATTTAAAAATCTTTCTAAAGAAAATTGTTTATGAGCATTAAAATTAGAGGCTTCATTTGGTAACCCTAAAGATTTTCCTACTATAGATTTAGAATCCAACGTTTCTATTCTTTTTAATTCATTATTTTTTAATTCAAAATAAACAATGTCTTTCTTTGCAGTCGTGTCAGCATCATCCGAAAATAGATTGTTTAATCCTGTATTTAAAGTTGAAATGTTTGAAAAATCAAAAGAGATACCAAATTTATATTTCATAGTGTCAGAAATAATAGTAATATTTTTAATCCCCTGTGTGTTTTGTAGTTTATAGGTTGCTTTTTCAAATGCTTTTTCAAATTTAATTTCTGGTTTTTCAGTAATGGAGCCTATACTGTCATTACTATCTATTGTATTGCTTATTGTTCCTAACATCTTCACCATTTCTTTTGATTGTTCCAAATTTATTATGAAAGAAAATGTACCGGAGCCATCTTTTTTTAGAAATAAATTTTCTTGCAAATCAAAACAAGCAGTGCAACATGCAACACAAAAAAATAAAACAATGTTTCTTCTTAATTTTTTCACAAAATATCCTTTTTTCAAATATCCGAATTGTTCTATCAATAATCAATTTTTTATTCTTAATTTTTGTTTTCACATAAAAAGTATCTCATAAAATACTTAGATATATTTTTTGTAACAAATAAAAAATAGCCCTGAAAAATCAGGGCTATTTTTAAAAATCTAATTCTAACGAACTATTTTTTATTTCTTAACTGGAGCTTTAGATTTAGTTGCAGTTGTTGATTTTTTTACTGGTGTAGCTGCTTTTGCTGGTGCAGCAACTTTAGCAGGAACTGGTGCTACTGTTGGAATAATTGAATTAGGTTCAGCAGATGCATCTGTAACTGCTGCTTCTACAGTTCCACTAATTTTTAATACTACTGGAGAGTTTTTTGCATTAGAGTTAACAGTAACACTTTTAGAGAAAGGTCCTACTCTGTGTGTGTCATAGTGAACTTTAATTTCTGCTTTTTGTCCTGGCATAATTGGTTCTTTCGGGTAAGTAGGAACTGTACAGCCACATGAGCCGTGCGCTTCACTAATAATTAATGGCGTTTTTCCGTCATTAGTGAATGTAAATGTTCTAGTACCTTCAGCATCTTGTTTAATGGTGCCATAATCAATTGCATCTTTATTAAATGTCATTGTCGGTGCGTTCGGATCTGGTGCAATTGCAGAAGGAACGGTTTCGCTTTGTGCAAATACTCCAAAAGTACCTGCCATCATTGTAAATGCTAAGAATAATTTTTTCATAACTGTTTTTTTATACTTGATATAACAAAAGTAGTGCCTTTTATTATATATCGAGTTAATAGAAGGAATTTTAAGTATAGTTTAACAAATTTGTATTATTCTTAAAAAATCTAAGGTATATTTGTTCAAATTTTACGAATGTTACGCACTGTTACTCTTCTTTTTTTTACTATTTGTACTGTTTTTACCCTGCAAGCAGAGGTGAGAGTTCTTACTGGTGCAAGAGCTGGTTTAACGATTGCTCATTTGCGTAAATTTTCTGCTCCCGATACTTATAAAAAAAGAGTCAATCTTGGTTCTGATTTAGCAGCGGTATTGCGTATAGACTTTAATAAAAATTTTGGAATACAAACTGAAGTGGAATTTATCCAAAAAGGTCAATCCTACAGAAAAACAGCTGATTCAGCAAAATTTGTTTCTAAAACGGTAATGAATTATATACAGTTTCCCTTATTGTTTGTTGCAAGAGTAGGCAGTAAAAAAAATGAAAAAGTAAAAGCCGTATTTTTTCTCGGTCCTTATTTTTCTTATTGGGCAGGAGGATATAATCAAAGTGCAGTTTCGGTAGATAAGCAAACAAGAACAGCCACTACCAATACATATAAATTTACCAATAAAGATATGCGTTTTGATGTTGGATTAATTACCGGAATTGGTACTAATATAAAAGTAGGAAAAGGCTGGATTGAGATAGCTGCACGCCATAATTTAGGCTGGATGAATATTTCTAAAAAAGACGCTGGATTGCCAAAGCTGTATAATTGCAACTTCAATCTTTCATTTGGATATTTATATACAATCAAATAAATATCAGCTATTTATATTTTATTCAATTGTGTGGAAAAATTAAATCATTTTTCCTTACCTATATCTATACATTTGTTTTTGGTAAAATCTTATTTATTACTACTTACTACTTATTTTAATTATGGCTGAAGTTCAATATACCGAAGAAAATATACGCTCTCTTGATTGGAAAGAACACATTCGTTTGCGCCCAGGAATGTATATCGGAAAATTAGGAGATGGCTCTGCTCCAGATGATGGAATTTATGTTTTATTAAAAGAAATATTGGACAACTCTATAGACGAGTTTGTAATGGGAAATGGAAAACAAATAGATATTTTTATTAAAGATAAAATTGTAACCGTTCGTGATTATGGCCGGGGCATTCCGTTAGGAGCAGTAATTGATTGTGTTTCCAAAATAAATACGGGTGGTAAATATGATTCTCGGGCTTTCCAAAAATCGGTAGGATTAAATGGTGTTGGTACTAAGGCCGTAAATGCACTTTCCACTTTTTTTAAAGTAGAATCTTTTCGTGAGGGAGAAACAAAAGTAGCAGAGTTTGATAAAGGTGCATTAATCCAAGACCACAAAATTGCAAAAACTACCGAACGAAATGGAACTAAATTTCAATTTCATGCTGACAATTCTATTTTTAAAAATTTCCATTATGTTTCTGAATTTATTGAAGAACAATTATGGAATTACGCCTATTTGAATGCTGGATTAACTATTAATTACAATGGCAATAAATACGTTTCTAAAGAAGGATTAAAAGATTTATTAAATAAAAAAACCAATGAATCAGAATTGCGTTATCCAATCATCCATCTTAAAGATCAGGATATTGAAATTGCATTAACACATAACAATCAATATGGCGAAGAATATTATTCATTTGTAAATGGACAATACACCACACAAGGTGGAACGCATTTAGCAGCATTTAAAGAAGCAATTGTAAAAACAGTTAGAGAGTTTTATAAAAAACAATTTGAAGCATCCGATATTCGGCAAGCAATAGTTGGTGCAATTTCTGTTCGGGTGCAAGAACCCGTTTTTGAATCGCAAACAAAAACAAAATTAGGTTCACAAAATATGTGGGAAAACGGGCCAAGTTTAAAATCTTTTGTCAATGATTTTATCAAAGATAAATTTGATTCATTTCTACATAAAAACCCAACAGTTGCAGATGCTTTATTAAAACGAATCCAACAATCAGAACGAGAGCGCAAAGATTTATCAGGCATACGAAAATTGGCAAACGAGCGGGCTAAATCTGCCAATTTGCACAATAAAAAATTAAGAGATTGTCGCGTACATTATTCAGATGAAAAAAATGAATTGCACACCGAAACAACTTTATTTATTACTGAGGGCGATTCTGCTTCAGGTTCTATTACCAAAGCACGCAATCCGCAAACTCAAGCCGTGTTTTCATTGCGTGGAAAGCCCTTGAATTGTTATGGTTTGACTAAAAAAATTGTTTATCAAAATGAAGAATTTAATTTACTGCAACATGCCTTAGACATTGAAGAAGATGTAGATAACTTACGCTATAATAATGTGGTGATTTCTACCGATGCAGACGTGGATGGTATGCATATTCGATTATTGTTGATGACTTTTTTCTTGCAATTTTTTCCCGACTTAGTAAAAAAAGGACATTTGTACGTTTTGAATACACCGCTTTTTCGTGTGCGCGATAAGAAAGAAACTATTTATTGTTATTCTGAACAAGAGAAATTAGCAGCCATAAAAAAACTTCGTGGAAAGCCTGAAATTACTCGTTTTAAAGGGCTGGGAGAAATTTCACCAAGTGAATTTGGTCAATTTATTGGTCCAGATATTCGTTTAGAACCCGTGGTGTTAAAAAGCAATCAAAGCATTGAACAGTTGTTGGAATATTATATGGGGAAAAATACACCCGACCGACAAAATTTTATCATAAATAACTTGAAAGTAGAAAAAGACGAAGTAGAAGCAGTAGCGATAGAGCATTAATTTTTATCGCATTTTTATTTTTTAATAAACAGAAAAATGTCAACAGAAGAATATAACGAACACGATAGCCACATTACCACTATTGATGGTTTGTATGAAAATTGGTTTTTGGATTATGCATCGTATGTGATTTTAGAACGTGCAGTGCCCGCTTTATATGATGGTTTCAAGCCTGTTCAGCGACGTATCCTGCATGCGATGAAAGAATTGGATGACGGTCGATATAATAAAGTTGCCAATATTGTCGGAAGTACCATGCAATACCATCCACACGGCGATGCCAGTATTAATGATGCGATTGTAAATATTGGACAAAAAGATTTATTGATAGACTGCCAAGGAAACTGGGGAGATATTAGAACGGGAGACAGTGCCGCCGCTCCTCGTTATATTGAAGCACGATTATCCAAATTTGCCTTGGAAATTGCTTTTAACGAAGATACAACAGAATGGCAGGTGTCTTATGATGGCAGAAAAAGAGAACCCGTAAATCTTCCAGTAAAATTCCCAATGTTGTTGGCGCAAGGGGCAGAAGGTATTGCGGTTGGATTATCCACCAAAGTAATGCCACATAATTTTTGCGAATTGATAGAGGCTTCTATCAAACATTTACGAAAAGAAACATTTGAATTATATCCTGATTTTTTAACTGGAGGATTAGTAGATGTTCGGGAGTATAATGACGGAAAAAGAGGAGGGCGCATCCGAGTGCGGGCAAAAATTGAAATAGTCGATAAAAAGACATTAAAAATTACAGAAATTCCGTTTAGTACCACTACTTCTGATTTGATAGATTCTATTTTAAAAGCAAATGAAAAAGGAAAAATAAAAATAAAAAAAGTAATAGACAATACAGCAAAAGATGTAGAAATATTAATTGAATTACAACCACAAGTTTCGCCAAGTGTAACAGTAGATGCATTGTATGCTTTTTCAGATTGCGAATTGTCTGTTTCGCCTAATACTTGTGTTATTATTGATGATAAACCACATTTTATTGGTGCATCGGATGCCTTGCGTTTATCTACAGAGATAACCGTTCAGTTATTAAAAAAAGAGTTAGAAATTCTTTTGAAAGCATTGGAAGATAAATGGCATTTTTCTTCTTTGGAAAAAATATTTATTGAAAATAAAATCTATCGTGATATTGAAGAAGAAGAAACCTGGGAAGGTGTTATTCAAGCAATTGATAAAGGATTGAAGCCTTTCAAAAAATTGCTGATGCGTGAAGTAACGGAAGATGATATTGTACGATTGACAGAAATAAAAATTAAACGCATCTCTAAATTTGATAAAAAGAAAGCGGATGAATATATCAAAGGCTTGGAAGGAGAGATGGAGGAAACTCAAAAGAATTTAAAATCACTTATTAAATATGCCATAAAATATTTTGAAGATTTATTGAAAAAATATGGCAAAGGCAAAGAACGCAAAACAGAAATTGCCATTTTTGATACCGTTGAAATAAAAACAGTTGCAGCCAATAACGAAAAACTATTTGTAAACAGAATCGAAGGTTTTATTGGTTATGGAAAAGACATGAAGAAAGAGGAATTTGTGGCGGAGTGCTCAGATATTGATGATATTATTGCCTTTATGAAAGACGGCACTATGAAGGTGGTGCGCAATGCCGATAAAATATTTGTGGGCAAAGACATTATTCATACGGCGGTTTGGAAAAAAAGTGATGAAAGAACAACTTATAATGCAGTATATTTAGATGGAAAATCAGGAACAAGTTATGCAAAGCGTTTCAATGTAACCTCCATCACTCGTGATAAAGAATATCCCATTACACAAGGAAATCCAAAATCAAAGATTTTATATTTTTCTGTAAACCCCAATGGAGAAGCAGAAACTTGTAGTGTGGTTTTATCGCCGAATTGCAGTGCACGCAATAAAGTTTTTGAATTTGATTTTTATAATTTAGACATCAAAGGACGAAGTGCAAACGGGAATATTGTAACAAAATATCCGGTTAAAAAAATTGAACAAAAAGGCAAAGGACGAACAACTTTAGGAGGCGTAGAAATTTGGTTGGATGATACGGTAGGCAGATTAAATACCGATAAGCGCGGGCGTTTTCTTGGCTCTTTCCAAAATGAAGATAAGATTTTAGTGATTTTAAAAACGGGAGAATATTACCTCACCAATTTTGATTTAACTAACCGCTTTGTAATGAATGATATTGTTGCCATTGATAAATTATATCCAACAACTATTATTTCTGCCGTACATTATTCGGATAGTAAAAAATGTAATTTTGTAAAACGTTTTCAAATAGAAACGACAACATTAGATACAAAGTATAATTTTATTTTAGATGAAAAAGATGCCAAATTAGTTTTTGCTACATTATTTATAAATCCAATTGTAGAATATGCTATTGATTTAGGTAAAGGAAAAACAAGCGAGGCGCAAACAGTGAATTTGGTTGATTTTATTGAAGTAAAAGGCTGGAAAGCTATCGGTAATAAATTAATCGGTGGCACAATTAAAGAAATGAAAGCAATTGAACAGGAACATAGTGAGGACGAAGAGCAAAAAGCTAATTTCGATGTAGATTTTGAAATTACCAATTTAAATGATAAAAAAGAACCAGAGCAGGGTGAATTATTTTAACAGGTAGATTTTATTGATTATAAAAATGACCTTTTTTTTTTCTAATTATTCCCGAACATATTCTATCGATACGCCATAATCGTCTTCTAATTTTTTAATTGCTACGGAATAGTAATAAGATTGATTTGTTTTTTTATCTGTAAATGTTCCCTTCCAAACGTCTTGCTCATTATCGTCTTTTTGTAGAGAGCCATATTTATAAGTATAATAATCCATCAAATTATTTCTTAGTTTATTTTCTTGTATAGAATCATTCATATAAATATCAGCAGTAATAATATCTAATTGATTGTTTTCATCAAAGAAATATTGAATATTAGCATATTCGGAAAATGCAGTAGAATCAGTGGGAAATGAAAATTCGTAAAATAGATGATCGGGCGTTTCTTCATACAATTTAGAGGTTTCATTTTTCTTTATTTCATCAGCAGAAAGATTGAAATTTATATCTCTCAAAACATTTTTTTCATCACCCGTTATAAATGTTTTAAAATATGGTGAGGGATCTTTAATTTCATTTTTAGCATTATCATTACGGCAGGAGTGTAGCAACAAAAGTGCTGGGAGAAAAACAGGATAAAAAAGTATAGATTTTTTCATTTATAATTCATTATACATTGTTTCTAAAAAACTTCGAATATTTTTCAAATGGGCAATAATCTCTGTGTTAGTGCTGGTCTTATCACTCGAAATACTTCCTTCTTTTAGTTTCTTTTTTGCACCCTCTAAAGTATAACCTTTTTCTTTTACTAAATGGAAAATAACACTAAAGTTCTCCACGTCTTTTTTGGAATACAAGCGATTACCTTTTGCTGTTTTTCTTGGTTTCAAAATTTCAAATTCTGTTTCCCAAAATCGAATTAAGGAGGGAGCTACTTTAAACTGTTTGGCTACTTCACTAATAGTGAAATACATTTTCTCTATTTCTTTTTCTTTATATGGCATGATGATTTTAAATTTACCTATATATTTTTATTAATTGTCTTCTTTTTTTCGGGCAGTATTTCATATTGTGGGTTCTGCAAAACTATTTTATTAATCAAATGATTGATTGCTTTGTTCAACAATTTTTAACATCTGGTCATATTGTTCGGGCGATAAATCATTAAAGAAATAATTTACCGGATTAATCTTATTTCCATTCTTCCAAACTTCATAATGGCAATGCGGTCCGGTGCTTTTTCCAGTACTGCCTACCAATGCAATCGTTTGTCCGCGTTTTACTTTTTGACCAGCTCGTACTAATATTTTACTATTATGACCATACAACGTTTCATATCCAAACCCATGATTAATCACTACTTTATTACCATAACCATCACCTTGCGAGCCAGCAATTTCAATAATACCATTTCCTGTAGCATAAACAGGGGTGCCTATTTCCGCAGAAAAATCAAGCCCTGCATGCATGTGAGGTGTTTTATACACCGGGTCAATGCGCATACCAAAACCAGAAGCCATCCTTTTTAAATCTTTATTAGAAACGGGTTGAATTGCTGGAATAGACGCCAACATTTCTTCTTTATTTTTTATAAGTTTTGCTAATTCATCATACGATTTAGATTGTACATACACCCGTTTTTCTACACTTTCCAAATTTAATAATGTATTTGAAATAATTTTTGACTCTGGCAACTCTTTCAACTCTGCGTATATCTTTGATTTAGTCATGTCTCCATTTCGCAAATTATCAGGCAGCGGGTCCGCCTCAAAAATAACCCGATAAATATTGTCATCTCTATCACTTAAATCATTCAATACTCCCGATAAAGAATTAATTCTTTTATCCAAAATCTCATATTTTTCTTGCATTTGGCTCAGCAATAACCTTTCTGATTTTACCTCTGGATTGTCAAAAAATTTATACCCAAATACCATCGCCAAAAAACCAAAGAAAAATGCAGATGTAAAAAATCCAGCAATTTGTAAAATACGTTGCCATAAACTGAGCTTATACTTCTCATATTTAAGCGTATTCGGATTATAATAATATCTTTCTTTTTTCATTTAATTACAGCAGTACAAATATACTATTAATCTAAAATTTACACAAACACATGTAATTGTTTGTAAATCAATAAAATCTATAAAATATACGCAAACAACCAACTCATCTTTTCTTATTTAATAACTACATTTCATTAAAATTAGTTTGTATATCTAAAGTTAATAACAAGGATGAATATAATTTAGTATCAATTTTAAATGCACAAATTGTTTACCTAAACATTGATTTATTGTAAAATACCCTTATATTTGTTTAATTAAACATTAATTAGATGTAAATTTATGAATAACAAACATTACGAAACATATAAAAAATGGAAATCTAATACACACCCAGAAATGGTCATTGTAAGTGAATTACGTCAACAAGGGTTAGATAGTCTTCAAATTTTGGAAACCATAGACTTATTTAAGAAAAAATATAGTGAAGAAAGACAAATAGCAGGCTTCATAATTTTTGCTATCGGAGGATTATTAGGATTTGTTGGCTGTGTATTTACCATGTTAGATTTTTATCCAAATTTAAGAGAATTCTTTTTATACGGCCTGACAAGTGTAGCCGTAATAATGGTATTTATTAGTTTATATCTTATACTGGAATAACAAGATATATATCATTTTTCCACATCAAATTATTTTTAACAACCTAGCTTTCTA
>JBDKHK010000195.1:0-6033 GCA_039797705.1 Bacteroidota bacterium | reverse complement strand
TTGAATTATTAATTAGCAGCACAGTGAGTTTATTAAAAATTTTGCTGGCAAAAGGAGATCCAACTGCCACCTTTTCTACTAAATTATGGATAGCTTTTGTTTTTTTTCTGATTAGAACGGGTATTTTTTTCTTTTATTTATTATTTATCATCACATTTTTGGGTCTGTTTATTCCTGCCCAACAGCCGGACGGTGCTTCAGGAATAGTAGGTATGGCGCAAGCAATCTATTTGAAAGAAGATTTTTATAAAATGGCTGTTTTAAGTTTTTTATTGTATAACCTGATGGATTTTATAGTGCACTTTATTTTGAACAACACTTATAAAACAGCTCTACCAAAGGACAATGCCGGTATTTTGGATATTCATATTTTTATTGTTCATATTGTGGTGGTATTGGGAAGCTTCCTGTATATGAGTACTACTACTCGGTTGAATTGGGATCATAAAGCGGCTATAATAGTTTGTGTCGGTCTGTTTGTAATAGTGAAAATTTTTGCAGATATTATTAGGCACTCAAGTTTGTTTAACCCGAAACAGGAAGATACAACTGGAACTTATATTTGATTATTTTTTTTAATAAAAAAAGGCTCGTTAGAAAACGAGCCTTACAAAACCAAAAACTATCTACTATAAATTTTTTACTAAATCTGTTTTTTCAATATATCCTTTATGAGTCCAAGTTTCTTTTCCTTTTTCAAATTTCTTTATAATAGGAATAGCTACAATGCCTAAGTCGCTTGCTAATTTTTTATTCTCATCTATATTCAATCGAATTATTTTCACCTTTCCTTGGTATTCTTTTGCTAATTCATTCAACATAGGCTCCATTTTTAAGCAAGGCGCACACCAGGGGGCATAGTAATCAACTATTACTGTTGTATCAGAAGTTATCATTTGTGTGTAAGCTTCTTTTGATATTTTATCTTGTTCCGGTACACTTGCGGCAATGGGTAAATTATCCGCTTGCCATGCCAAGATGCCCCCTTTTAAATTGATGACATGTTTAAATCCGTTGCTTCTCATATAACCAGCTGCTCCTGCGCTTCTTGCACCTGATAAGCAATACACTAAATATGTTTTGTCTTTATCTAAACCTGCTACTTTGTCGGCAAATTCAGGGCCGTTGTAGTCAATGTTTTGAGCTTTTTCAATAAAACCGCCAGCAAATTCTCCAGGTGTTCTTACGTCTAAAATAACCACCTCTGGAGATTTTTTTATTTTGTCGCTAAATGCTTTGGCATCTAATGATTGTTCTGCGTTTTGCGAGTTGCATGCTGCCGAAAAAAGTACGATGGACAATAGGAAGGAGAATAATTTTATATTCATGATAATTGTTTTTTTTGATAGATTGATTAACTGTATTGACGAATAATTTTTTCTAATTGTTTGGCAGGCACTACACCAGATTGTCGCCATTTTGGTTGGCCGTTTTTGAACAAAATAAGTGTAGGAATACTTTGTATTTGATATTGTGAAGATACACGGGCATTTTTATCTACATTTATTTTAAGGATGGTAACATTGCCTTCCATTTTGTGTTTTAATTCTTCCAAAATGGGATGCATTACTTTGCAAGGGCCGCACCAATCTGCATAAAAATCTACCAATACAGGCTTGTCTGATTTTATATAATCTGCAAATGATTTTTTATTAGCTGTTTGCATCTTTTTGATTTTTAATTTCTGTAAATTCTACTTCCTCCGGAGTGTCTTTTGGTGAAAAAGTATTTGTTGGGGTACATCCACTGGCTCCACAACATCCGGTATTGGTTAATGCTTGATAAAGAAAAAAAACGCCTAATGCACCAAACAATGCATCGTGAATTTGCAGTGATTGTACAATAATTATAACACTCAACGCTAAGCGTATCATGCGAATAATATTCCAATTATTGACAAGATTATATTTGAATGTTTCTATCATTTTATTTTACTTTTTGTTGCAATCCGTACCATCCACCGCCATTATATACTTCTTTAAATCCATTGGATTGCAAAATGTTTTTTGCCTGGGCACTTCTCATACCTGATGCACAACAAGTAATTACGGGTTTGGTTTTATCTAATTTAGAATAATGATTAGACAAATTATTCAATGGAATGTTTAAAGAATTTTTTATGTGTCCTCCTTGATATTCTGCTTTTGTTCTTACATCTACGATGGTAGCTCCTTGTTGCATTAATTGTTTATAGTCTGCTTTAGGTCCGAATCCTAAAAGACTTTTCATTTTTTCTAACATAAATCTTGTTTTTTATTTTTCTATTAATGATTATGAAGAAAATAACAAATGGAATTTATTTGTCGTTTTCTTTTTTTCTAGTTGAAAATTTGAATGGCCAATATAGTGGGCAAAAACTTATGGAGCTTGTTATGATAAAAACTGCTCCCATGGCAAGTAATATAATAGCTAAAGTGCCATTGATTATATGTGTGAAATATAAAATAGCAATGATAACTGCAGCTACTATTCGTATAATTTTGTCCGCTGTGCCTATATTCTTTTCCATAATTTATAATTTATGATACAAAATTACAGTGGAATATAGAATTTATCAGTTACAAATGTTACAAATCCTTTAGTAGCTTAATTTGATTTCTATACAATAGTAGTTTTTTTTCGTTTTCCAAATTTTTGAGTAATCTGGAAATAACGACTCGGGAAGTAGCTAATTCATCTGCAATTTGCTGGTGCGATAAATTGATTAAAGTAGAATTGGTTGCTTTTGATTTTTCTTTTAGGTAAGTAATTAGTCGTTCATCTAATTTTTGAAATGCAATTTGGTCTATGGTTTTTAATAATTCATTGAATCGATTTTGTATGGTTTTCATTACAAAACTTTTCCAGCTTGGATATTTTACCAACCATTGATCCATTACGCCAATAGGAACTGTTAATATTTCTACCTCTTCCTCTGCTACTGCTTTTATTTCGCTGGGATGTTGTTGCATACAACAAGTGAATGTCATAGCGCAACTTTCTTTGGGGTTAACGTAATACAATAAAAGTTCTTTTCCATCGTCGTCAATTCTAGAAACTTTTACAGAGCCTTTTAGAATGATAGGAATTTGGCGAACGGTTTCGCCTATATCTAAAATTACATCGCCCGCTTTTACCGTAATAAATTTAGATTTAGCATGGAGTTCTTTAATTAATCCGGGTTCAAATATTTCTCTGAAGATGTCCAAAGTTTCCATGATTAAAAATATAAAAAAATATGAATATAAAAAATTAACGCATGGTCATTCTGCGTTCACTATCTAATTTTAGTGCGGTGGCTATCATAAAAGTGAAAGACATTAAAGAGGAACCTCCATAGCTTAAAAAGGGTAATGGAATACCAATGACGGGCAATAAACCGATAGTCATTCCAATATTTATTACAACGTGGGTAAAAATGATGGCAACTACTGAGTATATATAAACTCTACCATAAGGGCTTCGCTGTCGGTCTGCAAGCAGTAATAAGCGTTGTAACATTAATACATAAACACCAATTAATATTATAGAGCCCATGAAACCCCATTCTTCACCGATGGCAGAAAATATAAAATCGGTGCTGGTTTCTGGAACGTAATTGTATCTGGTTTGGGTGCCTTGTAGATAGCCCTTTCCGATGATTCCACCGGAGCCTATGGCAATTTTTGATTGATTTAGATTGTATGCAATACCACGTCTTGCTTCTTTAGACATTTCTTTTCCTAAAATTACATTGATTCTGTCTCGTTGATGTTTTTCCAAGACATTGTTAAAAATATAACTTACGGAATAAGTGTAAAAACAGGTACCAATCATTAATATGGCAAATACTTTTACCAATAATTTATTCATCCAGTTCCAGTAGATTAGTACAGAAAAAAGAACCATGCTGATAGCTATGATAAGGTATTGATTGATCATTAAGGATAGTACAGAAACAACTATCATGTATAACCCAAAAAATATGACTAAATCGGATAGTCCCTCTCTGTTTAAAACAAAAATGAAAGCGGCAAATACCAATCCAGAGCCAGCATCGCCTTGTGCTGCCACTAATAGTAAAGGCAATCCGATGATGGCATAGGCTATCAAATGTTCTTTGCGTGTGATGAAACGCATGCGAGGAGTGTCGAAAAATTTAGCTAATGCCATTGCCGTTCCAAATTTTGCAAATTCTGATGGTTGTAATTTGAAAGCACCTAAATTAATCCAATTCTGTTGTCCTTTTGTTTTTTGCCCAACCAATAATACTAATATCAATAAAACAATGACCATTCCATACATTGGGTAAGAGATAAGTTGTAAAATTCTTCTATCAAAACCTAAAATAGAAATCATCATCAATCCGGCAACGAGTGCCCATACGGTTTGTTTTATGTAGCTGTATTTAAAATTTAGCATAGAAGCACTTATTGCGCTTCCATTATATTCTGATGCAAAAATGGATAGGATACCAAGTATTACTAAGAATAAATAGCAATACAATACAGTACTGTCAATAGGGTCATATCCGCGTTTGTTTGGTTGCATAATTATTCTTGAAAAATATCTCCTTCTTTAGGTTTTACAATAGCATCGTTTGGTTTGAAATTTTTTGTACTTTCTTTTTCTTTTTTTTCTTTTTTTTCTTTTGTTGTTTTAATGGAATCTGCGATTGCTTGTATTCTGTCTTTTTTAATTTTTTCTTTAGCTAAAGAATCTTGTCGAAGTTGTTGTGGTGTTTTAGGAATTCCAACTTCTAAGTCATCAGAGATTATACGTGCTTTAAACATGCGTTCTTGTAAAGGAATTCGTTTGGTGGCAATTGTGTCGTGTAAATATTTTTCTACCATTAAAGATGCGATTGGAGCAGCATAAGTAGCTCCAAATCCTGCATTTTCAACAAAAACAGCAATGGCAATTTTAGGATTTTCTTTAGGGGCAAATCCAGAAAAGATAGAGTGGTCTTTACCGTGTGGATTTTGTGCAGTTCCAGTTTTTCCGCAAAAAGAAATATCCGGAATTTTTGCTCCGCGCGCAGTTCCCTCCAATACCACTTTTTCTAAACCGTCTATCACGTAACGATAGAATACGGTGTCTATATTGGTTGTAATTTTTTGTTTTGTAATATTTAATTTTTGATGTTCCTTTATTAAGGAGCGTCCAACCCTTGGTGAGTAGTAATATCCTTTGTTGGCAATGATAGCCATGGCATTTGCAATTTGTAATGGAGTGGCTAATACTTCGCCCTGTCCGATTGAATTGGAAATAATGGTGGAGGCTTTCCATTTTCCTTCTCCAAATATTTTATTGTAATATTTTACCGATGGTAAATTTCCTTTTTTTTCACCATAAAGGTCAATGCCTAATTTTTTCCCATACCCTAATTGGCTCATCATGTCCCACCATTTTTGATAACCGATAGCAGGTGAAGCAAAGGTAGAATCCATGATAAAATCATTATATACTTTGCAAAAATAAGAGTTGCAGGAGTATTGTAACGCTGTTTCTACATCGGGAATTCCATGCACACCGTGACATTTTACTACGTGATTTCCCACTCTATAACCACCGGGGCAAAACCAAGACCATTTTTCGCCATGTATATGCTGTTGTAGCATTACTAAAGCTACAGCGGCTTTAAAGGTGGAACCTGGCGGATACATTGCTTGAATGGGTCTGTTTAGTAAAGGCTTGTAATAATTTTTAAATAGTACATTAAAATTATGTCGTCTATAGCGTCCGGTTAGTAAATTTGGGTCGTAACCTGGGCTGCTGACATACGCTAATATTTCTCCAGTAGAGGGTTCTATGGCTACGATTCCTCCTACTTTTCCTTGCATTAATTGTTCGCCATACGCTTGTAATTCTGCATCTAATCCTGTTACCATATCCCATCCGGCTATTGGTTGTATGTCGTCTTTTCCATCTTTGTATCTTCCTTTATAAGTATTTTTTACATCTACTACTTGGAAAGAATAGCCTTTTTCTCCCCGCAATAAACTGTCGTAATATCGCTCAATTCCTGTGGTGCCTATATAGTCGCCTAATTCATAAAATCCATTAGATTCTTTT
>JBDKHK010000194.1:0-11857 GCA_039797705.1 Bacteroidota bacterium | reverse complement strand
ATATAAATTTAGCAATAAGTTTCCAATAACAAGAATAAGTACAATGCCTTGAATAAATAACTGCTGAGTGGTAAATGCTGTATCGCTATTCTTAATAATCCATAAACTTACCAAAATAAATAAAGCTGAAAAGAATGCTCTAATTTCATATTTTCTATCATTCCAAAAATTGCTCATAATATTTTCCTTTAGAACAAATGTACTGAAACTGGAAATTTAAAGGAGATAAATTAAAAAATTTTATTTAACATATATAAATATTTATTTAAATATTTTTAAAAGATTTTTTGTAAATACTATCTTCAAGAACAAACACCGTTTTGCACTCCAAAATTCATCAACTCACCAAGACCCCAATTCATTAATAGATTATTCATTAGTTTTTAATTCGTAATTTTTAATTCGTAATTTAAATAACTATAAGAGATAAAATTTCTGCAGTTATGCTTTTTATCCGAGTAGAAATACCTATTTTTGTGTATGCGAGATACATTCAGACACCAAGGATTACGCAAAAGATTAGTACAAGAATTAAGAAACGAAGGTATTAAAGATGAAAAGGTTTTAAGTGTGATTGGGAAAATACCACGTCATCTTTATATTGATACACTATTTGAAGACGATGCTTACGAAAATAAACCTTTTTCAATAGGAAGAGGGCAAACGATATCCAATCCCTTTACAGTTGCCTACCAAACAGAATTATTAGAAGTAAAAAAAGGAGAAAAAATATTAGAAATAGGAACAGGTTCTGGATACCAATCGTCCGTATTGGCAGAGTTAGAAGCAGAAGTTTACACCATTGAAAGGCATTTACCGCTATCCAATAAAGCAAAAAATACATTCTCAGATTTTGGGTATCATTCTATTCAAGCATATTATGGAGATGGTTTTAAAGGATTACCAGAAAATGCCCCATTTGATAAAATTTTGATTACGGCAGCAGCCCCCGAAATTCCTAAAGAATTATTGAAACAATTAAAAATAAATGGGATGATGGTCATTCCTTTTGGAGAAGGAGAGGTGCAGCAAATGATTCGAATTACCCGTTTAGATAAAAATGAATTTGAAAAAGAAACATTTTCTAACTTTACTTTTGTTCCAATGTTAAAAGGAATAGAAGGTTGAATTAAATTAAATAATAACAACTGTTGAATTGCTAAGACATTTCAAAAAATGGCAGCTAAACATTTCAAAAAATAAAAAAATCAGATATGAAAAATATACAGATGCTTTTTTTAGGAATTTTTTTCTGTTATTCAACTTTAGCCTCGGCACAACAAATGTCCAAGAGTAAATTTGACGAATTATGGAATAAAGCAGAGAAAGGTAAAATTGAAGCCATCGATGTAACTAAAAGTTTAGAACAAGGCAATCCTCTTAAAAAGTTAAACAATAAAGAAGCAGATGCATTTTCAACTCAGCCTATTGTAAATGGGAAACCATTGGAAGTAAAACCTAAAATACAAGAACCTATAAAAACAAAAGAAGTTATTATTGTCAATCCGACAAAACCAGATAAAGCAACTAAACAAATAGAATATGTAGCGCCGAAACAAGTAGAAGCAAAAGAAACAAAAACCATAGAAATAGTAACTCCGAAAAAAACAGTCGTTAAAGAAGATTTTTCAACTCAACCGATAGTAAAAGAGAAGAAAAATATTGCCACACCAACAGTAGCAGAAAAACCTACTCCTGCTTCAACGCCTATTATTAATAATAAAATAGATACCAGTAAAAGTTTCAAAAAGTTTTCTTTCGAAACCACACCGGTAATTAATAACAATGCTTCTTATACACGTAAGAATGAGCCATTGCCTAAATCAAAAGAGCAAATAGAATCAGAAATACCGGTTAATAAAACTAGCTTTAGCCCCAATGCAGGAATAGTTACAGAATCACTTTCAACATTCGAAATAGAGGCAGATGTAGTACGGCAGGCAAATAAAAGACGAGCTGATAGCATTCTGCAAAGTTTAAATATTTCTACAGTAACAGTTGCACCCAACGAATTTGTAGATATTTATGTAAGCGGCGGCGGTGTGCTTGCCAGTGGAAACTCTAAGCAATATGAGCACATTTCTATTCTTCATTCTGGTACTATTCAAATAGAATATAAAACCGTTAGCGCGGGCGTTCAACGGATAGAAAAAAATATTTCTAAAGAAGCGTTGATAAAATTAGCCCAATATATTGCAGATTTAGGTTTCTTTAAATTTAATAAAGAATATAATTGTGCTGAAAATGATATTACTTGTGCACAACGATTAGCGAAGAATCCTCCAGTAGTCCCATTAGAAGTAGCTGTAACAATTGGACAACAACGTAATAAAATAAAAATAGCCTTGTTTGCACCATCAGTAGAGAAAAATTTAGTTAATTACCCACCAAATCTCGAAAAAATTGTATCAGCAATTTATGCTGTCATAGGGAGATAAAAGAAAGTATTTTATTTTCCCCAGCTATCTTTCAATCCAACAGTTTTATTAAAGATGATAACATCTGTTGTAGTATCTTTGTCTAAATAAAAATATCCCTTTCGCAAAAATTGAAAATGGTTATCTAAAGTAGCATCTTTTAAAGAGGGTTCAGCAAATGCATTGGTTGTTTTTTTTAAGCTATTTTCATTGATGTAATCTTTAAAATTACCTTCTTCAGCGTTAGGATTTTCTACTTTAAATAGACGGTCGTATGCTCGTATTTCTACAGGAACACCATGTTTTATACTTACCCAATGCAGTGTTCCTTGTGGCTTAATTCCCGACGTATCATTGCCACTTCGGCTTTCTGGAATATAAGTACAATGTATTTCTAAAATAGTTCCTTCAGCATCTTTTACAATATCATTACAAGTAACAATAAATGCTCCTTTCAACCGCACATTTTGCCCAATTGCCATCCGAAAAAATTTCTTCGGTGGATTTTCCATAAAATCTTCTCTTTCTATATAGATTTCTTTGGTGAAAGCTACTTGTCTGCTGCCCGTACTTTCGTCTTCAGGATTGTTTTCTATGTTCACTAAAATTTCTTCTTCCTGCATATTGGTAATTACCACTTTTACAGGGTCAAAAACCACCATTCTGCGTAAAGCTATTTTATTCAAATGCTCTCTTACGCAAAATTCTAATAAAGAAATATCATTTATCTTTTCTCGCTTTGCAATGCCTGCACGCTCACAAAAATCACGAATGGCTAAAGCAGTATAACCCCTGCGGCGCATACCCGAAATAGTTGGCATTCTTGGATCGTCCCAGCCAGCAACGTGCTTTTCATTAACCAATTGCAATAATTTTCGTTTGCTCATCACCGTGTAATTTACATTCACCCGAGCAAATTCATATTGTTTGGATGGGAAAATTCCCAATTTTTCAATACACCAATCATATACTTCACGATGAGGAATAAATTCCAACGTGCAAATAGAATGAGTGATATGTTCTATCGAATCGCTTTGTCCGTGGGCAAAATCATACATTGGATAAATACACCATTTGTCGCCCGTTCTGTGATGATGCGCAAATTTGATACGATACAATAATGGATCGCGCATAATCATATTGGGAGAAGCCATATCTATTTTAGCACGTAAGGTTTTTTCACCTTCTTTGTATTTCCCCGCTTTCATCTCTTCAAACAATTGAAGATTTTCTTCCACACTTCTATTGCGATAAGGACTATTTATTCCGGGCTCAGTAGGAGTGCCTTTTTGCACAGCAATTTCATCAGCAGTTAAATCGCAAATATATGCATCTCCTTGTTTGATTAGTTGAATGGCAAAATTATATAAAGTATCAAAATAATCACTGGCATAAAATATATTCGTCCAGTCGAATCCAAGCCATTTTATGTCTTGCATAATACTATCTACATACTCCGTGTCTTCTGTTACCGGGTTGGTATCGTCAAATCGTAAATTTGTTTTTCCGCCAAATTTTTTAGCAATTCCAAAGTTTAGACAAATGGAAGAAGCATGCCCCAAGTGTAAGTAACCATTAGGCTCCGGCGGGAAACGAGTAAGAATAGAAGCATATTTTCCTTCTTTTAAATCGTTTTCAATAATTTCTTCAATAAAATTCAATGATTTATTTTCTTCCATATTTGTAGCTTCCATAAAAAATGCTGTATTGTATTTGTGAATTTTATCCTTCTTTAATTTGGTCAAAACAATTTTGCAATCGTTTGCCTGTTTCCTCCAACCCTAATAATAAAATTAAATCAGGAATGCTGGGACCCGATAATTCTCCCACTAAACTAACTCTTAAAAATTTCATTAAATCACCTACTTTGAAGAGGTTGCTGTTGGCATAATTTTTAATATGTGCTTCCAGTGTTATGGCATCTATATTGCTTCCAATTTCTTTTAAAAAAGTTTCAAAAATTCCAGGTTGAAAAGTGGTTTCTGTAATTCCTTTTATTTTCTCCAATGCGGATGCAGAATAATTTTCAGGTGTTTGAAATAAATATCCAAATTGTAAGATGTCATTGGTAAAAATTAAACGTTCTTTTACTAAGCCAACTGCTTTTGTAAGATAAGATGTTTCTTGTTTGCCAAATGTATTTTCTACTTGTGTCAGCACTATAGCTGCTAATTGTTCATTGGTTAAATTTTTGATATATTCAGCATTAAACCATTTTGCTTTTTCAAAATCAAATTTTGCACCTGCTTTGTGAATGTGCTCTAGACTGAAAGCATGTACTAATTCATCCAAAGAAAAAATCTCTTGCTCCGTTCCAGGATTCCAACCCAAAAAAGCAAGCATATTTAATACTGCTTCTGGTAAATAACCTCGTTGTTTGTAACCGCTGCTCACTTCACCAGTTTTTGGATCTGTCCATTCTAAAGGAAATACTGGAAAACCTAAACGATCGCCATCACGTTTGCTTAATTTGCCGTTTCCATCTGGTTTTAATAATAGTGGTAAATGTGCAAATTTTGGCATCACATTTTCCCATTCTAAAAAACGATATAATAAAACATGCAATGGTGCGCTTGGCAGCCACTCTTCTCCACGAATGACGTGTGTAATTTTCATGACATAATCATCACAAACGTTTGCCAAATGATAGGTGGGCATTCCGTCGCTTTTTAGCAATACTTTATCGTCCATTTGGGTGGTATTCACCGTTACCCATCCTCTAATTTCATCGTGAAATTTTACTTCTTCGTCTGCCGGTAATTTGATGCGAATTACATAATGTTCCTTATTGTTTAGGCGTTGTTGAACTTCCTCAACGGTAAGCGTTAATGAGTTTTTTCCCATCTCACGAGTGGCGGCATCGTATTTGAAATTGGCATTATTGGCTTTTAATTGTTCCAACTCAGCTTCCGTATCAAAAGCATAATACGCATTTCCTGATTGAATTAATTTTTCAGCATATTGTCGATAGGTATCTTTGCGCTCACTTTGTCGATAAGGCGCATGAGTACCATCACCAAATCCTACTCCTTCATTTGGAAGTATGCCCATCCATTTCAAGGATTCAATAATATATTGCTCTGCGCCGGGCACAAAACGATTTTGATCCGTATCTTCTATGCGCAAAATGAAATCTCCTTCATTTTTTTTGGCAAATAGGTAGTTATATAAGGCTGTGCGCACTCCACCGATATGAAGAGGACCTGTTGGACTTGGGGCAAAACGTACACGTACTTTCATTATTTTAATAGGTAATGATTTGAATTATTATATTTGAGTGTGAAATTAATCAATTATATTTTGCAAAAGAATAAACTAATGTCATTTTCAAATTAACTCCTTTTCATTTATATAAACTAAAGAATGTATTTTATTAGAACACCTTTTGTTTTTCAAAAATTATTTTCAAAAATTATTTGGAATTTACCTAATCGTGCGTCTGTTATTTATCTAACTTTTGACGATGGACCTAATCCTGAAACAACGTATTGGATTTTGGAACAATTAGAGAAATATAATGCTAAAGCAACGTTTTTTTGTTTGGGTGTAAATGCAGAAAAATATCCCGATTTAATAAAGAAAATAATTGAGGTCGGACATACTATTGCTAATCATGGATACGAGCATCTAAATGGATGGAAAATATCGAGTGAAAAATATCAGCAAAATATCATAAAAGGCAAAGAAGTGTTAGAAACCTTAACAGAAAATGAGGTAAAATTATTTCGCCCGCCTTATGGTAAATTTAAAATATCTCATCACTCACATTTTCAATCTAAAATGATATTATGGTCATTAATGCCCGGCGATTTTGATGCAACTATTTCTTCTCCACAATGTTTTAAAAACATCTCAACAAAAATAAAACAAGGAGATATTATATGCTTGCATGATAGTACGCAAGCACAAAATCATTTGCAATATTGTTTACCAAATTGGTTAGAATTTATTTATAACAAAGGATTAAAATCAGAAAATATAATTTTGTAGTATGATATTGATAGACACACATACGCATTTGTACGAAGAACAATTTGAACACGACCGTTCGGAAATGATACAACGTTCAATAAATACAGGGGTTTCAACAATGCTGATTCCGAATGTTGATTCTTCTACCATACAAAATATGTTGAAATTAGTGCAACAATATCCAAATCATATTTATCCAATGATGGGGTTGCATCCTTGTTATGTAAAGCCCGAAACATATATAGATGAATTAGAAATTATAAGAAAATATTTGTTTGATGACAAGATAGGAGATAAGAGACAGGAGACAGGAGATGATAGAAATAAAACCTCAAATTCATTCATTGCTGTTGGCGAAATAGGCATCGATTTATATTGGGATAAATCAACAGAAGCGATACAAATAGAAGCATTCGAAATACAGTGCGATTGGGCTATAGAAAAAGATATTCCGGTGGCTATTCATTCGCGCGATGCAACTTATTTATTGATAGATATTTTGAAAAAAAGAAAACAAAGACCACGAGGCGTTTTTCATTGTTTTACGGGAAGTATAGAAGAGGCAAAAGAAATATTAAAACTAGGATTTTATTTGGGTATTGGAGGAGTGATAACTTATAAAAATACTCATTTGCGCGATACGTTAAAGCAACTTCCATTGGACAGGATTGTGCTGGAAACAGATGCACCTTATTTACCACCAGTCCCGTATAGAGGGAAGCGAAATGAAAGTGCTTATACTAAAATTGTTGCCGAAACACTTTGTACGGTATATGAAAAAAGCTTAGAAGAAATTGCTGCTATCACCACACAAAATGCAAAGGATTTATTCAGGATATAAAATTCATACACCACAAATAGACGGTTGGCTTAATCCTTAATTCATTGCTTTGTAAGGATAAAATAAATTTCAACCAAGGTGGTATTTTTATTTTTAAATAAAAAAATGCTGTTCAAAAGGAACAGCATTTTTTAAAATATATTATCTTAAAAAATTAGCAAGGCAAAGCATTGCAAATTGCAGTTAATAAGCCTGCGCCAAGGCTTAATACTAAAGAGCATAATAATCCGCCTACTACAGGAATAGTGGTTACACTGATAGCTGTACAAATTGCATCTCCTGCAAATAATTTAGTTAATGTTACGGCTAAATTACAGATGTCTCTTAATGGACAAGCTTCTGTTCTTCCATTTATTACGGTAGCTTTTCCTAAGTTGTTTTTTAATTCAGGATTTAACTCAATTGCTTTGGATAATGTTTTTTGTAAATCCTGTTGTTTCATTTTTGAAAGCTCAGGATAAGATTTATTTAAATTATTTAAAGCCAAGGCAAAATTTCTAATTTTCTCAATGAATACATCATAAGAAACACCAGTGATTTGTTGCACTCTGCTGAAATCTTGCGCAGTAGCTGTTTTATTGTTGATTTTAGCAGCCAATTGTTCCAATTCAGCACTTTCTGCCGGATTTTGCACATACGTCTTTGATAGGCTTTGGTACAAATCGGTCGCACTTTCAATGGCTTGTTTTAAGCTGGCATCTTTAGCAATTTTTTCTTCTAAGGTAGCTGGCGCTAATTTGTTTTCTTTAGAGCAAGAACCCGTGAATAGTACTACTGCAAATACAATAGCCATTTTGTTAAATAATCTTTTCATTTTGGTTTATTTTATCAAATCTAAACTTTATTTTAAAATAATTCAAAATAGGGACTTATCATTTGTTAATTTATTTCGTAAGTCATTCATTTATTGATAAATGTCATTTTTAGTTTTTGAATTTTTTGTTGGGAAATACCTTTTTTTTTAAAAATATTTATCCAGATATAAATAGACACTCCCATGTGAAAAAAGTAAATATTGTAAAATATTATTTTTTTCATCACCTGTATTTTTAGTATTTTCACGTATGCAACATGAAATTATACAGGCAGGAAATTTACTACATACGGACGGTAGTTTGGCTCAAAAAGGTTGGGCTAAAGATTTATTATTAACCTATAAGCGTAGTGCTATTAAAGCCTCTGTATTTAAAATTAAAGAATGGGATTATTATTGTATTTTGAATAATGAATATGGTATTGCACTTACCGTAGCAGATAATTCATATATGGCTTTGTATGCGATTAATGTATTTGATTTTAAACAAAATACAGAGATTACAGATAGGGTGATTGTACCATTTACAATGGGTAAATTGCAAATGCCGGAACATTCTGCTCATGGAGATATAACAATACAACATAAAAAAATACAACTGCAATTCAAGCATGTAAAAGGAAAGCGGGTGTTAGATTTTAATTTTCCAACATTTAATAAAGGAAATGGAATAAAAGGTCATATTGAGCTCGACGCACTCAATAAAGACTCTATGGTGATTGCAACGCCTTGGAAAGAAGACAAAACAGCTTTTTATTATAATCAAAAAATTAATTGTTTGGCTGCGACCGGCGAATTTATTTTTAGAGATAAAAAATATTCATTTACGCCCGATAAAGCAACTGGTGTACTAGATTGGGGGCGAGGCGTTTGGACATATAAGAATCGTTGGTATTGGGGTTCTGCATCTGGTTATATAAATGGCAAACCATTTGGATTCAATATTGGTTATGGTTTTGGTGATACATCAGCAGCGTCGGAAAATATATTGTTTTATAATGGCGTAGCGCATAAATTGGATGATGTAAAATTTATCATCAACAAAAAAAATTATATGCAGCCATGGAAATTTACAAGTAATGATGGACGTTTTGAACTGGATTTTGAACCAGCAATTAATCGTTATTCTAATACCAATTTATTTTTATTGCAATCTAAACAACATCAAGTGTTTGGCTATTTTTCAGGAACAGTAATTTTAGATGATGGAACATCGTTGCATTTAAATCGCTTCTTAGGATTCGCAGAAGAGGTATTTAATAAATGGTAAAATGCAGTTATGTATTAAATTTTTTTATAAAATACTATGACATAAAGGACAAAATTCGTGCTGAATAATTATTAAGGATTTAAATTCAAATGTTATTTTTACAATTCATACCTAATATTACTTTAAAACATACCTTATGATATTATTTGCAGACAGTGGTTCTACCAAAACAAGTTGGTTGTTATATAATCCTAATACCAAATCGAGAAACTATTTTGAAACGGTAGGAATTAATCCTATTATCCATCGACACGAAGATATTTATCAAAAAATATTTTCAAATAATGAATTAGTGGCGATAGCAGAAATCGTTCATCTGGTTAAGTTTTTTGGTGCCGGTTGCTCCAGTTTGGAAAGAAATAGATTAGCAGAAGCTGCTTTAAAATCTATCTTTATAAATGCTACCATAGAGATTGACCACGATATGAAAGCAGCAGCGTATGCAGTGTGTGGTAACGAACCGGGCATTGCCTGTATTTTAGGAACAGGTTCTAATTCAATTTTATATGATGGAGAAAATTTAGTGGATTCCTACGCTGGTATTGGCTATATTTTAGGTGATGAAGCCAGTGGCGCATATTTTGGAAAAATTATTTTACGTGATTTCTTATATCATTTATTGCCAGAAGAGATAGAGCAACATTTATTGAAAGAATATAAATTAGAAAAAAATACCATCTTTCAATTAGTGTATAAAGAAGCATCGCCCAATCGTTATTTGGCAACCTTTGCTCCGGTTTTATCTAAGTTTAGAGCAATGGATTATGTTCAAGTTGTATTGCAACAAGGGTTTACAGAATTTTTTGATTTTCATATATCTTGCTTTGAACATTATCAGGATTTGCCTATTGGATTTGTCGGCTCTATTGCCAATAATTTTCAAGATGAACTACAACGAGTTGCAGATGATTTTGATTGTACTTTAGGGAAATTTGTAAGTAATCCAATAGACGATATTGCGGATTATTTTATTTCTCGCAGTGAAATTAGAATTTAGTATTGCATATTTAAGTCAAATTTTGACAAAAATGCTAATCATTGAAAATATGATGTTGGAAGATAAGCATACTTAGACAATGGTGCTTGTATTGTCTTGAGCAATAAATTTATAATGCAATTTTTTGTAAATGGATGGCAGGTTTCCATAAAAAATGCCATCCGAAAAGGATGGCATTTTTTATCTTTTTAAAGAAAATAATATTTATGCAATTACATGCACAAAGGTTCTGTCTTTGTATCCTTTTTTGAATAATATTTTCCCGTCTGTTGTTGCAAAGATGGTATGGTCTTTACCTAAACCAACTCCATCTCCCGGATGAAATTTAGTGCCACGTTGACGAATGATGATATTTCCTGAAATAACATCTTGACCACCGTATAATTTAACACCTAATCGCTTGCTGTGTGATTCTCTACCGTTTCTGGAGCTACCGACACCTTTCTTATGAGCCATTTTTTTAGAATTTTTTTAGTTTACGAATTACGCTATTGCGTCAATTTTTACTTTTGTATAAGATTGTCTGAAACCGTTTTTAACTTTATACCCTTTTCTTCTTTTCTTTTTGAAAACGATTACTTTGTCACCTTTAGTGTGTTCTACTATAGTGCCAGATACTGCTGCACCGCTGATAGTAGGCGCACCTACTTTTGTGCCTGCATCTCCTGATACTAATAATACTTTGTCAAAGTTCACTTTGTCACCTGCGTTGCCATCTAATTTATACACAAAAATTTCTTGATTTTGTGCTACTTTGAATTGATGTCCACCTATTTCTACGATTGCGTACATGATTTATCTATTTTTTGGAGTTGCAAAGATAGCTATTTTTTCCTTTAATTTTATTCTATTATGTTGATTTTTTATTAAGTCCACATATTATCCACATTTATAAAAATTTATTTTGTAATTTACTGATTATTAAAGTTTTATGATTTTGATTGTTCTAAAATTCTAAATTTTTTGCTTTTATTTCATAATTCCAAACGGTATTTCCATGTTTATCTTTTAATTCTATAATGCATTTTCTGTCTTTCCGTTCGCCTGAAAGTGCAATTTTTCCATAATTGTAAGATGGGAAATAAGTGCCTTCTATTTTGTACGGATTTTTATACTCTTTGCTCTTTTTACCTATTTTTACAGGATACATCGTTAAAGGCGATGTGGTAAAATCATATAAAGGATAAAGTCCGTTTTCCTGCACTTTCATTAATTCCGCATGATGGCGGTCGCCAGAAATAAACAATACGCCATTAATTTGATGTTGTATAATAAATTCTACCAACTCTTTATATTCTGTTTCAGTTTTGTAAAAACATTCTTTGGTGCTGATTGGATTTAGTGCTTGCATACCAATACAAATAAATTTGAAAGTAGCATTGGATGCAGCTAAAGATTTTTTAAGCCAGTCTAATTGTTGTTTTCCTAAAATTTCTTTTTCCTGTTCATTATTGTATCGGTCATCCAGCATAAAAAACTGTGCATCCGATTTTTTGAAGCTATAATAATTTAATGTATCAGGAATGGGATTGGGCCAAAATTGCTG
>JBDKHK010000193.1:0-20883 GCA_039797705.1 Bacteroidota bacterium | reverse complement strand
TACAGGCACACTTTCACCACTTACAAAACTGTAATCTATTTCGGCTTTGCCTTTGGATAGAATACAATCTACTGGAATTAATTCATTATTGTAAATCTGAATAATATCTCCTGATTTGATTTTGTCTATCTGAGTTGGAATATATTTTTCATCTTTTAATACATTTACGGCTATGGGAAAAAATGATTTATAATCTCTATCGAATGAAATAGATTGATAGGTTTTATCTTGTAATATTCTTCCAACTAACATGAAAAATACGATACCGCTCATACTATCAAAATAACCCGAACCGGTATGTGAAAATACTTCATATAAACTTCTACCAAATGTGATAGCGATTGCCAATGCAATCGGTGCATCTATATTTAAAAATTTATGTTTTAATCCTTTCCAGGCTTGCACAAAAAATTCGGTGGAGCAATAGAATACAACTGGCAAGGATAGCAATAAAATGGAATATTTTAATACTTGACGAAAAGCGACCTCCACAATGCCGTCTCCTACTACACTTTGCGCATATTCTGGAAAACTCATCATCATAATATTGACAAAACAAAAACCGGCTATACCTACTTTATACAATCTGGATTTGTCTGTTGTATTAATTTTAGTATTGTTTAATTCCTGCAAACTGATATGTGGCTCATAACCAATAGCTGTAAGGGTTTCAACCACTTTGCGCAAACTCGATTTTGAGTTGTCAAATATTATAAATACTTCTTTGGTAGTAAAATTTACTTTTGAAGAAATTACTCCTGCGTGTACGCGATATATATTTTCTAATAACCACAAGCAGGAGCTGCAATGCATTTGTGGCAAGTAGAAGGTTGCATGTGTTTGATTTCCATCCGTAAATTGAATCAATTTTTGCTGAATAGCAACGTCTTCTAAAAAAGCAAATTTATCTTCTCTTACTTTTATTTTTTGAGCAAGTCCCGGATTTTCATTCAAATCATAATAATCACATAAATTATTTTCATTTAATAATTCATATACTAATTTACAACCGTCGCAACAGAACGTTTTATCTTGCAGTGATATTTTTGTGTCTTTACAATCTTCTCCGCAATGATAACATACTTTTTGGGCGGTAGTTTCAATTTTCATACGTTGCAATCACATTTACTTTTGTCCATAAAAAGTTTTCTTTAATGTACAAAACTTGTTGAATGGTTTGTTCTAAAGAGAATATTTCATTAAAACAAATTTTAAACTGATTAGACCATTCAGGTTGTTGAATATAATTATTCAGCAATTTACGCAATTGTATCAATATGATGTTTATTTTTTGATGAATCTGTATAAATGGTCTAAGGTTGATTGGCGTATTGGGTCGGTTTTTTAAATGTGGGAAAAGTAATATTTTATCTTTTGTAAAAAGTTGTTTGACCTCTACCGATAATTGACTGTAAATAAAATTCAAAACACTTACTATTTCAGTATCTTCATTACAAGATAATTCATCCAATAAATTTTGGATGGATTCTATATCTAAAAGTATTTGAGTATAATATCTATCTTCTAAATATTTGGATAGTTCTTCAACCGAAAAATCATTAAAATTTATAATATGCAGTTTGTGCATGAAAAATGTTTGACACAAAATTATTTTAAATGATAATTATTAAAAATGATTCGTATCAATAGGAAGCATGATATTTATCATGTTTCTATACAAAAGAAGCGAGCATTAAATTAGTCGAAGAGGTTGGCAGTTTTAACCAACTTATCGTGGTTTAATATTTTAATTTTTTTACCAGAAAGTTCTATAATGTGATCTTTATTAAACTCTGATAGCAAACGGATGGCTGTTTCGGTAGCTGTTCCTACTAAATTGGCAATTTCTTCTCTGGTAAGAAATACATTTATGTGATTATCGGTGTCTAAACCATAGGTTTCTTTTAAAAAGAGAATAGTTTCTGCAACTCGCTCCCGTACAGGCTTTTGTGCAAGATGTGTGATTTTGCCTTCAGCTCTTTTTAATTCATCAGAAATTACTTTCATTAATTCAAAAGATAATCCAGCATCTTTTTTCAGAACCTCTATAAATTTTTCACGAGGAATGAAACAAACATTACAGTCTTCCAATGCAATAGCAGAAGAACTATACCGATCGCCTGTTATTAATGCTTTATAACCAATAATATCACCAGGTTTTACCATACGCACAATTTGTTCTTTCCCTTCATCTCCTAACATGGATAATTTTACTTTTCCAGAATAAATACAGAACACGCCCGAAGCATAAGCGCCTTCTCTAAAAAGGGTTTCACCTTTCTTGAAAGAAGTGCATACTTTCCCCTTTTCAATTTCTTCCATTTTAATTAGGTCGGTATTACAAAACACCGAAATATGTTTATAGGAACAATTTTTACATTCAGTATGCTCAAAAGCTGGTTTCATGTTATGCAAATATACATCAACTTTGTTAAAAAATAAAAAAACAATTATATATATATGTTAAAAATTAAATATAACAGTAAAAATAGCTAAATTTACTTGTATTGTATTTGATTTTCAAGACAATATTAAAGATGAATTAATTGGAATCTACAACCAGTTTTTAGGTTGAAAAAAGGGTAAACTTTTTTCTTCGTCGCTACCAATTGGCGGAACGTAATTATATTTCCATTCGGCATGAGGAGGCAAACTCATCAAAATAGATTCAATACGACCATTAGTTTTTAGTCCAAAATGGGTTCCTCTATCATATACTAAATTAAATTCCGTGTATCTACCTCTGCGAATAAATTGCCATTCTTTGTTTATCTCAGTATAAATTTTATTTTTATTTTTCTCTACTATAACCGAATATATCGGAATAAAGCTATTGCCTACTTCTTGCATGAAAGAAAATAAATCTTCTTTGCTTTTAAATTTATCCGGACGCAAATGATCATAAAAAATACCACCTACGCCACGCATTTCATTTCTGTGTTTTATGGTAAAATAATCATCACACCATATTTTAAATTTTGGATAATAAGAAGCATCTAATTTGTCGCAAGCATTTTTTAATAATTGATGTAAATGCAAGGTATCTTCTTGATTTGGATATGCTGGCGACATATCAATTCCACCGCCAAACCATTCATCTGTAATGGCGCCATCTGGTGTTTCGGACATACAGAAATATCGGACATTCATGTGAATGATAGGAACAAACGGGTTTTGAGGATGAATAACAATAGACACTCCTGTAGCATGAAAATAGTTGGCAGTACGGGCTTCCGATTTTAGCACATCTGGTAAAAGCCCATGCACATGCGAAAAATTTACTCCACCTTTTTCGAATACTTTTCCATTTTGAATAACTTTGCTTACCCCTCCGCCACCTTCTGGGCGTTCCCATTGGTCGTTTATAAATTTTGCTTCTCCATCTAATACTTCTAAAGAATCGCAAATGGATTGTTGTAATTGCACTAAGTAATCTTTGATTGTTTGTAATTCTACTGACATAATAAATAAAATTTAATGTATTCTATCGCCTCGCAATGCTATTTCTTTTAAAACGGTGGTTTCATATTCCAACCACTCTTGCCATCTTTTTTTTACTGTTTCTTTCTCAAAATAATGTTCTGCAATATCAATAAATAAACGATAATGTGTTGCTTCGGAAATCATTAATTTATGATAAAAATGTTTTAGAGCATCATCCTTAATATCTAAAGATAGAAGACGAAAACGCTCGCAACTTCTGGCTTCAATCAAAGCGGCAAAAAGTAATTTTTCCAAAAATCGTTCTTCTGCTCTTCCTCCTTTTTTTATAAAATTTTGCAACGCCAAAACGTATTCATCCTTTCGTTGCTTTCCTAATTTTAAATTTCTTTTTTTTAATTCGTCTAAAACCATTTTAAAATGTGCCCATTCTTCATTTACAATAGGAATTAATTGTTCTACCATAAATGTTTTATCGGGAAAAAGCTGAATAAGAGAAATGCAATTGGTCGTTGCTTTTTGTTCGCAAAATGCATGGTCTGTCAGAATATCTTCAATAGAAGCTGATGCCAAATTTACCCATCTCGGATCTGTAGCTAATTTCAATCCTAACATGCTGTAAAAATAAGTGTTTTATGTTATAAATAAATCTACTTTAATTTCATTAAATATTCTCTCCTATTTTAAAATAACATTTATGCTCAATGCAAAATTTATTATCAATAATAGAATTTGCATCAAATATTGATTTTTAATTTTTTGTCTTTACTTTCAGTACATTTGAAGATTATATAAATACCAAATAGTTTTTTAAAAGATGAGAATACATTTTATTCAACACGAAATTTTTGAAGCACCGGGCGCATATTTAGAATGGGCAAAACAAAAAAAGCATCTTGTAACTTTTTCAAAAGTATATGAAAATCAATTTTTACCCAAAACAGTAGAAAACATTGATTTGTTGATTATAATGGGTGGACCGCAGAGTCCAAATACCACTCAGCAAGAATGTGCTCATTTTAATGCAAAAGCAGAAATTTTATTTATACAAAAATGCATCCAAGCGGGTAAAGGTGTCGTAGGGGTTTGTTTGGGGGCGCAACTAATTGGAGAAGCATTGAGTGCAACTTTTGAGCATAGTCCTGAAAAGGAAATAGGTGTATTGCCTATTGAGCTTACAAAAGAGGGTTTGCAAGATGAAAATATAAATCATTTTGGTGTCGTTTTATCTGTTGGGCATTGGCACAGCGATATGCCAGGGCTTACGGCACAATGTAGGATATTGGCGAAAAGTACAGGTTGTCCGAGGCAAATTGTAGCATACCAAGATTTGGTTTATGGTTTTCAGTGCCATCTGGAATTTACCCAAGATGTAGTAGAATTACTTATTGCTGAAGAATTAGAGTTTTTAACTAATAATACAACACACAAATTTGTACAAAAACCTACCGAGTTCCGACATTATAACTATACTGAGATGAACCATAAATTATTTCAATTTCTTGATAAACTTGAAATAGCATATAAAAACAAATGTATGCGTTAAGATTATAAATAGCATTGAAAGCTATTTATAATTCATTCTATTTTTTTTAAGTGTGCATCGTATAGCCCAACTAATAAACTGTTTCCATTATCATCCAGTTTTAATCCTCCGTATTTTGCAGGTTCATATTTATCAGCTTCTCCTTCCTGAAAAAAATAAGATTCAGCACCAATATTGATATTCCATTTATCTGATGAGAAATATTTAATTAAATATTCTCCTTGATGTAGTGGTGTAGTGTTTGATTGCAATCTCACGCGCTTTGCTATTCCATTTTTATCTAATTGAACAACACAATATCCGCGTTTTGGAATTTTGTTTATATTTAAACTATCAGAAATAGAATAGCGCAACATCATATAATCACCTTGTATTAAAGAACGAGGATCAACGGGGGTAAGTTCTAGTAAAATCAGCCTTCCACTTTTTAATAAATTTTCTTGTTTTGATATAGAGTAATTGAAATATACTAACAACAAAACAAGATTTATCAGTATGATATACAGTTTATATTTCTTCATATTGTATCTAATTTTTTGTGAACAATATAATATAGAAATAGAAATAATACTCCTGAAGAAAACAACAAAATTGATTTTGTTAATAGTGTAAAATGTAAATCGTAATAGTATTGAGCTATAAAATAAATTAATGCAATTATTCCAATAATTAATCCAGTTTTATGATTCACCCAAAAACTCAATAAAATAATCAAAATACATCCTGCGATAGCTGGAGATAATATAGTTGGCAATAGAGTAATTGCAATTAATCCTATTATTGTTGATTTAGAAAGCAAGTTGGTTACATTCATTTTTTCAAGTAATAAATTAGCGACATACAAAACTACTATTATCATTAAAAGCGAATCTATCCAAAAATAAATAAATGGGTTTGATTGTATTGTACTCAAGTTTATATATATCAATACAGACAAAAAAGAAAATACTAACCCAACTCTTATTGGATTATATATTTTTGTAAAGATTTTATTAGAGGTAATTATTTTGGCTTCTTTTAAGTTTAAATAGCTAAATATCAAAGCTAATACAGCAATATAAACATACAGCCCATCATAGAATTTATTAAACAAAATCAGTGTTAAAATACTTCCGTGTATGATTAAAATGGAAACAAAAGATTGAATATAATTTTGTGAGATACGCAATAAAATAAGGGCTATCACAATAAATACAGCACTTATCATAGTAGCATTTGCATTAAATTTATCTAAAGAAATCCCAAGCAATACAAATCCAATAAGAAAAAAAGAAACACTTAAAGTATCGAAAATAATTTTATCAAAACGCTTATTAATCCATATAGAACTTATGATGCAAAAAACTCCTAAAATCAAAGCCGAAAATGCAGAATTATAAATTTTAATCATAAACAAAAAACTTACAAAAACAGCACATGCCAAAAGTCCACCTAAGACCGATAAAATTTTTATAGATAGTGGCTGGTAGCTATTTTTGTTACTCGTAGTAACCATAGCATTTTCATCATACTGAAATGTGTTTCGTTCAATAGATTGAAAATAATTTACCAGTTCTTTTATATTGTCTTTATTGCGCATCCAACCATTTTTTTTGAAGATTCAAAATGTTTTTAATTGTCAACGTAACACCTGCAACAATAAATACGCCGATAAATAATATCATAGGCTCTTTATCAGAAATTTTTGCAAGTAAAGCCGATAAAACAATGATAATACTGAACGGAATGACAGAAAAATAAAATATTTTTTTAGTTTTAAATCCGTACCAAATGCCGACAATATAAGTAAAGAATGAAAGTGCAATTAAAATAAGAAAAGACGGTTTATATTTATTTTCAAATATTCCATTAATAATTCCAATTGTTGCAAAACTTGCAACTGCTAGTGCAATTGTATGGATAAACCAATTTGGAATATTTGATACCTTATTTTTATGTGTAATTAAAATTGTAATAAATAATGTTAGCGTATTCAATACAAAAAATATTGTCATAACAAATATTTCCGACCAATCTTTTGCTACTTGTTGGGCATAAGTACCAATTGTAATATTTATTAATACAAGAAAAATTAACCATAATGGTGCAAAATTTGACACCACCACCCACAGGGTGATAAAAATTGTCCAAGCTAAAAAGAAATCATACGCATCTGCTCCTGTTTGATAAACTTGCCCGAATATGGCAAATAATATTCCTACTAAAGCAGATGCAGCTGTAAGAAGAATATTTTTAGTAATTAATTTTAGGTTGGAAAATAAAATCACAAGAGAAAGCGTAACTGTTAATCCTTCTACCAAACCAAATTTTAAAAACTTGTTTAAATCATTCCAATTGTAAGCAAAAAATAAAACAATTCCTGATACCATAAAGCCAACGCCAAGGCTCAATATAAAAAGTTGAATGAATTTCTGCCAATCTGCTTTGGTGTTATATATATATTTTTGCAATACACTTTCTGCACTATTTTTCGATAAGTTACTATATCTCGCTACCAAATGAATGTCTTCTTGTTGTATTTTTTCCATAGAAGAATGCCTAAGTGAATTTCTTGTAAACATAGAAAATAATATGCCAAATTTTCACATTAAAATATGAATGTATTATAATTGGCTACTTCTGTTTCGCAGTAAATAATCTGCAATTACTAAGGCTGCCATTGCTTCTACAATGGGAACTGCTCGTGGTAACACGCATGGGTCATGTCGTCCTTTTCCGGTTACAGTTGCTTCATTTCCATCTTTATCTACAGAATCTTGAGGTTTCATAATGGTGGCAATGGGTTTGAATGCCACATTGAAATAAATATCCATTCCATTGCTGATACCTCCTTGTATGCCACCAGAATGGTTGGTTTTGGTTTTTATTTTACCATTTTCATTATAGAAAATATCGTTATGCTCAGAGCCACGCAAGGTAGTTCCGGCAAAACCACTGCCATATTCAAATCCTTTGGCTGCATTGATGCTCAGCATTGCTTTTCCTAAATCTGCATGTAATTTATCAAATACTGGTTCACCTAATCCTATTGGAACGTTTTTTATAACACCGCTTACAATACCACCAATAGTATCGCCGTCTTTTTTTACTTGTTTAATAAGTTCAATCATTTTTTCGGCAGTTTCTGCATCAGGGCAACGAACTATATTGTCTTCTGTTTTGGATAAATCTAATTCGGTATAGTTTTTCTCTACTCCTATTTCGCCTACCTTTGAAACGTATGCATGCGTTTCAATACCAAAATGATTTAATAACTGCTTTGCAATAGCTGCTGCAGCAACACGAGCTGCGGTCTCTCTGGCAGAACTTCTTCCACCGCCTCTGTAATCTCGAGAACCATATTTTTCGTTGTATGTAAAATCTGCATGAGAGGGGCGAAAACTGTCTTTTATATGTTCGTAATCTTTTGATTTTTGATCTTCATTTCGAATCAATAAAGCAATAGGTGTTCCTTGTGTTGTTCCCTCAAAAACTCCTGATAATATTTCAAATTCGTCTGCTTCTTTACGTTGGGTAACAATATTTGATTGTCCTGGTTTTCTTCTGTCTAATTCTGATTGAATAAATGCAGTATCAATACTAAGACCTGCCGGACATCCGTCAATAATTACCCCTAATGCCACGCCGTGGCTTTCACCAAAAGTTGTAATACGAAAAATTTCACCAAAAGAATTTCCTGCCATGTATGCAAAGGTAAAAAAGTTATTGGGTTTTCATTATTGGTTAATTGTTATTTGTTATAAATCGTTGTATAGTTTAATTTGATGTTTATACATAAATTTATATTACAAAAGGATTGCTTTACAATTCATTTAATCGTTTGCCTTCTTGATTGGAATAATGCTTGTATTTTGCCTCACCAATAACTTGTTGTCCATAAATACTGTTATGCCCTGAAAATAAATATGAAACAACACAAGCAATGGCAACATATACACCACATTCAATACCAAATAGCTCAATAGCCATCATGCTACATGCAATTGGGGTGTTTGTAGCTCCTGCAAAAACAGCAACAAAACCCATTCCTGCCAAAAGCCCAGTTGGTAACGGTATAAATAATCCTAATGCATTTCCTAAAGTTGCACCAATAAAAAATAATGGAGTAACTTCTCCCCCTTTAAATCCAGCGGAAAGTGTTATGATGGTTAAAGTCATTTTTACAATAAAATCATAAGCGGGTAATTGTTCATTAAATGATTGAACAATTGTCGGAATTCCTAATCCAATATATTTTGTGGTTCCGATTGCCCAAACGGCAAAAGCTACGATAATACCGCCCACCAATGGACGTAAAGGTGGATACGAAATATTGGATTTGAAAATATTCCCTGTTTTATGAATAAGCTGACTAAATGCGGAAGCGCATAATCCAAAAAATATTCCAGCAAGAATGGCATAAACAATATTTATAAATGAAATTGTCGGAATGGTGTTGATGTGGTAATGCGTATGTGGTGTTTGCCATAGTCTGGTTACTGTATCAGCAATAATGGCAGTGATAAATGCGGGGAATAGAGCATTGTATCGAATCCGACCTATAAGATAAAACTCTATTGCAAAAACAGCACCAGCAAGTGGAGTGCCGAACACAGAGCCAAAACCTCCTGCAACTGCTGCAATAATTAAAATTTTCCTTTCTGCTACGGAAAGCCTGAAAGGTTTACTAAATTGGTCTGCAATAGAGCCTGCCATTTGCAAAGCGGTGCCTTCTCGTCCTGCCGAACCACCAAAAAAATGTGTTGCAATGGTACCAATATAAATAAATGGTGCCATTCTAAAAGGAATAATATGTTTTGGTTGATGTATAGTATCAATCAATAAATTATTTCCTGCTTCTATATCTTTGCCGTAGTAGTGATAAAGTAATCCAATTAGAAAACCGGCAATAGGTAATAAGGTAATAAGCCATAAATTATTTTCTCTAAAATTTGTAGCCCAATTTAATGATTGAAGAAAACCAGCAGAAGTAGTACCAATTAAAATACCAATAAATGTGCAAATAAATGTCCATTTAAGGAGGTAAGGATAAGAAGGGTATTTTCTAAAAAAGAGTTTTGTTTGAAATGACAACTTTTTATTGATGGATTTTTGTTTATTTTCAGACATATTTTTCCTGATTAAATTGTTTTTATTTAATTAATCAGACGTCATCAGCTTTTTAAAGCGGTTGGGGAAGGAAGAACACCATTTCCTTTTTTGTCTTTTGCAAAGGTATAATATATTTTCATATTTCAGGAAGTCAATAGCTATTTTTTAGATTTTCATTTAATGGTATAACTAAATATTCAAATGTAAATGCAAGTGATTATTCAGTTATTTTCCTCTAAAAATATTATACATATTCAAAGACATATCCATCAAAGAAATTTTGGGACTAATATTGCGTTCTATTTCATAATGTTTTTTATCAATGAGTTTTAGCAATCTGTCAAATTTATCATTGTTGGTAAAATTATTAATACGGTTTGCTAAAGATAATTCCTCATTATCTAATCTGGGCTGATAGTTTTTTACATATTTCAACATCAATGATTCTCTAAAAATATGCGTGGTATATTCCAAGAAAGATTTTAAATTTTCACGACCTAACTTTCCCGTTTCTTCTGTCCATTTCACTAATTCCCCTGCTTTCATATTAATTGCAGCCGACAGCCATCTGGTAAGTAAATATGTATTTTGATCGGATTCGCTATCTATGAATTTCAATGCTTCATTAAAATTGCCATCCGCTAAATATGCAATGTGTTGTGTTTTGCTTTGTGGTACACCTTTTTTTAATAATGCCTGTGCTAATGCCTCATCGTCAATTTTATTAATTTTTACTAATTGACAGCGAGATAGAATAGTGGGCAAAATTTCTTCTTGATTTTCTGCTATTAAAATTAAAACAGTATTTTCAGGTGGTTCTTCTAATAATTTCAACAAGATGTTTCCTTCTTTTGACATGGCTTCTGCCATCCAAATAATATGAATTTTATAGATTGATTCAAATGCTGTTAAATTCAATCCTTTTAGTATGGCACGTGCTTCGTCAGCAGTGATGTTACCTTGTTTGTTTTCTGCACCAATATTTTGCAACCATTCTAATTCATCTATATAAGGATTGTTGGTAATTTCTTTGCGCCATTCGTTAATATAATCTGTACTTAGGCTTGGCGATGAAGATGGTTTTTTGGCGATGATTGGATAGGTAAAATGTATATCGGGATGAATTATTTTTTGTGCTTTCACGCAGCCCGAACAAGTGCCACAACTGTCATTTTCGCCTTTGTTTTCGCAAACTAAATATTGTGAAAAAGCCAGTGCCAATGCTAAACCTCCTGCTCCTGGTTGCGATAAAAAAAGTTGAGCGTGTGGTACTTGAGTTGATTGTACCATCTTTAGCAAATGTTGTTTTGCTTCCTGTTGTCCTATTACATCTTTAAAAAGCATAAACGAAAGTAAGAATGATTTATGGAATAGAAGAAAAAGTGTATTTTAAAACTTTCAACAGTTTGTTTTTTCTCAACATTACTTAGAATAAAACTACTCGCTCAGGATTTTAAATGTGGTGCGTCTATTTTTTTGATGTTGCTCTTCTGTGCATTTTTCACATGCACAATTTTCTATCGGCATAGCTTCTCCATATCCTTTTGCTGTTAGTCTGTTGGCTGCTATTCCTTTTTGAATTAGATATTGCACTACACTTTCGGCTCTTTTTTGAGAAAGTGTTTCATTATAACTGTCTTTTCCCCGGCAGTCTGTATGGGAAGAAAGTTGAATTTTAATAGATGGATTTTTTGCCAAAATATTTACCAACGTATCTAAACTTTGCGCTGCATCTGCCCTGATGTTCCATTTGTCGTAATCATAATAAATATTATTCAAGGTAATTTCTACATTCTTGAATATTTTGGATAATATCACTACTTTTTCAATTACTATGGTATCGCCGTCTGCTCCGGGAATATTGGCATTTACTTGTTCTTCACTGTTCAAAAAACCAGTTTTAAATACTTTAATATTGAATTGACTATTTTTTGGAATAAATAACTGTTCCATTCCTTCTTTATTCGTGTGTAAAAACTGGAAGCCATCTGTTTTTTTATCAAATCGAGGTAGCTCTATAGTGGCGTCGTCCATTGGTTTTACGCCTAAATATGTAGAGTTAGGGTTGTTTTCGTCTTGATACGTTTTGGATTGTACATATATTTTCAACAAATAAACTGCGGGTGGCAATGGTTCTTTTGGTGCCTTTCTTTTTTCAAAATAATAAATGTCATCCAATCCTTTTCCTCCCGGGCGATTGGAAGTCAAGTATCCATTTAGCAAAACAGAATCGTCTTTAGATTTTATCAAGATAATGCTAAAATCATCACCTCCGCTATTTACACCGTATCCAAGATTTTGAACATTGGTATATATTTTTCCTTCTTTAGTGGCACTAAAAATATCTAATCCTCCATAACCGATTCTGCCGTTGGATGAAAAATATAAGGTATTATCTTGTGTTATTACTGGAAATAACTCATCTCCTTGTGTGTTTACTTTGGAGCCTGCATTGATTGGGTTTTCAAATTCTCCTGCAATATTTTTTCGGGCAAAATAAATATCTCTTCCTCCATATCCGTCTTTGCTGTCGGATACAAAATACAATTCATTTTCATCTGGTGTCAGGTATGGTTGACCTTCATTAATCGTGTCTGCAAATAGCTTTATCCTTTCTGGTATGCTCCAAGTGTCGTCTATATTTTTGGTACTTTTAAAGATATGACAGAAATCGTTTACATTTTTTGTATCAGAGCCACAACGAGTAAAATAAGACGTTTTACCATCTTTTGTTAATATAAATTCTGCATTATGAAATGAAGTATTAATAGGTTTGTCCAATAATAAAGGCTCTGCAAAAGAAGTTGTGTCATATTTTTTTGCACTATAAATACCAGTATATCCTTGCCCTGTCCATTCATCTAAATTGGTTTTATTTCCACCACGGTTAGATGTAAAATAAAGTATATTGTCTTTTATAAAGGGTGCAAAATCTGCCGATGAAGAATTAATAGATAAATTAGTGGTTTTAGTGGTGCCTGATTTTTTAGCCGGATTAATAATTTCATTTAGAATATCTATTTCTTTTTGTAAATGAAATTTTTCACTCTTGTTGGCTTTCAAATAATCGTTTAAATATTTGTAAGCTTCGGCATATTTTTCATTATGTTTTAAAGCATTTACATACATCATTATGGCATTGTCCAATATGCGGGCATCGGCAATTTTTTCGTACCATGGCTCAGCCGCTTTAAAGTTGAGTTGTTTGTCATAGCTATCGGCAATTTTTAAAGCTATTTCAGATTGTTCTTTTATGTTTTTTGATTTGGAAAAATCTTTTTGTAGCATTTCTGCTGATAATGAGTATTTTTTATATTTATAGGCTGTTTCTCCATCTTGTATTTTAGCAGTAGAATTACAAGAAGGTAACAGTGACAATGTTATTAATGCATATAGAAGTGAAAAGAAATTCTTCATAGGATAAAAATACAATTCTATAAGAATAAAAAAAAATAAGGCTGATGAAAACATCAGCCTTATAAGATTATTTTGCAAATAACATTTCTCGATATTTTGGCAATGGCCACAATTCATCATCTACAATGACTTCTAATCCATCTGCAATTTCTCGAATTTGTTCCATTAAAGGTTTTACTTTTTCAGAATATAAAGTTGCTTTTTTAGATTCGTTGTGAATTTCGTTTGCTTTCACACGTAAATCAAACATTTCTTTGTTTAACTTAATTAAGCTATCTATACCTTTTGTAATTTGCTCTAATATTTCTGTTTGCGCAGCATATACTTTAATGTCAATTCCTAAATCTTTTAATCCTTTCAAATTACTTATTAATTTGCTTTGATACGTCACACAAGCAGGAATAATTTGGTTCATAATTATTTCTCCTAAAACACGGGATTCTATTTGTATTGCTTTTGAATAATTTTCTAAGGCAATTTCATAGCGTGCTTCAGATTCTCTGTGGGTGTATATACCTAAATCTGCAAATAACTTTTTAGATTTATCAGAATTAAAGGCTTTTAGTGCTTCAGGAGCAGATTTATTATTACTCAATCCTCTTTTCTTAGCTTCTTTTACCCAATCTTCTGAATAGTTATCTCCTTCAAAAATAATGCGTTTAGAGTCTTTGATGGTTTTGCGCAATACTTTCAAAATAGCCACATCTTTATAATCACCCGCTTTGATGTATTCATCTACTTCGGTTTTAAATATTTTTAATTGTTCTGCAACAATTGTATTTAAAATAGTCATCGGCAAAGCACAGTTAGCAGAGGAACCAACTGCACGGAATTCAAATTTGTTTCCAGTAAAAGCAAATGGTGAAGTTCTGTTTCTGTCAGAATTGTCCAACATAATATCTGGAATACGATTGTGAATATCTAAACGAAGGGTGATATTTTCTTGTTCGCCAAATTTATCTTCATCTACACGTGTTTCAATCATATCTAATACTTCTCTCAAATAAGAGCCTGTAAAAACTGAAATAATTGCTGGTGGTGCTTCGTTTGCCCCCAAACGGTGTTCGTTTCCATGTGTAGCTACCGCTGCTCTTAATAATTCTTCATGACGATTTACGGCGGCTATTGTATTTACAAAAAAAGTAAGAAATTGTAAATTAGTACGTGGAGTTTTTCCTGGTGATAATAAATTTACCCCCGTATCTGTACTCATACTCCAATTGTTATGTTTTCCACTTCCATTTACCCCCAAAAATGGTTTTTCATGGAATATTGCTTTTAATTTATGCTTAGAAGATACTCTGTCCATTACATCTGTTAATAAACAATTATGGTCAACCGCCAAATTTGCTTCTTCAAACATAGGAGCACATTCATATTGCGATGGTGCTACTTCATTATGACGTGTTCTAACAGGAATACCTAATTTCAAACATTCAATTTCAAAATCTCTCATATATGCATATACTCGCTCAGGAATAGCACCAAAATAATGGTCTTCCATTTGTTGTCCTTTAGCAGAACGTCTTCCTAATAAGGTTCTGCCGCTCATTACTAAATCCGGACGTGCATAATACATGGCAGAATCCACTAAAAAGTATTCTTGCTCCCAGCCTAAGGTGGTGTTTACATGTTTGACATCTCTATCAAAATAATTTGCTACTTCTGTTGCTGCCTGATCCAAAACTTGAATTGATTTTAATAATGGGGCTTTAAAATCAAGTGTTTCACCTGTATAAGAAATAAAAATAGTTGGAATACATAGTGTTTTTCCACTTCCAACCGTCATAATAAATGCTGGAGAGGTAACATCCCAAGCAGAATAACCACGTGCTTCAAAAGTTACACGAATACCTCCTGATGGAAAAGAAGAAGCATCGGGTTCTTGTTGAATCAAAACATCTGAGTTGAATTCTTCCACCGCTCCACCATCTTTTGGTGTGAAAAATGAATCGTGTTTTTCAGCAGTAGTCCCACTTAATGGTTGAAACCAATGCGTATAATGGGTTGCTCCTTGTTTTATTGCCCAAGCTTTCATTGCAGAAGCTACTTGGTCTGCAATATCTCTATCTACTTTTTTACCATCTTTAATGCAGGCTGCCAATTTCTTATAAGTTGCAGATGGAAGGTATTCTTTCATCTGTTTATCTCCAAAGACAGCTGTAGCAAAAAAATCAGAAATTTTCTCTGATGGAATTTCTACGTTTTGTTTCGGTCGGGATGAGAATGCTGATAAAGCATTAAATCTAGTTATTGCCATAATTTTTATTTACAGCAAAATAATTAAATTTTTATCATAAAAACGAAATTTTTACGCATTTTTTTAGAAAATTTATCAACTATTTAATATAAACGAATCTTTTTTTGACTTTTTTAAGGAAAATCCTAATAAAATAAATAAAATAGGAACAGCTCTGTATCGCACTATAGCTCCAGAGTTATTTACAATAAATCCTATTAAAACCAATGAACTAAAGCCAAAAATTATAGAAAACAAAGCGTATGGATTTTGTATAATTGATTTGAAACTTGTTTGTCTGATTAATGTTATAGCAAAAATCAATAAACAGATTGTTTCCAAAGAGGCAACATAAGACAAAAGTGCATTATTATCTCCTGGCAAAGGACGTATAATGGGATTTACAATAGCTTGCAAAAAAAGCATCAATATTCCATGTATGTTATTTAAATTTTCATGTAATCCAAAGGAGGTATTTCCTACTGACTCTAAAAAGAAGGTACGGCGAACCAAAAATTCATTTATAAAACTAACTTTAGGCGTTAATACATCTATTAAAATTAAAAAAAATATCGGAATCACTAAGCAGGTTATAAATAACCCCAAAAGATATTTTTTTACTTGAAATTTTTCTGCTAAATAAACAGCTAATAGCAAAGGCAATATAAATGCAAACAGATATATCCTTGAAAACCCTAATACAACCAGCCCTATTATTACATATAATATATTCAGAAATGAATATTTTAATTTGAGAATAACATCTATATTATATAAGGTGATGCCTATGGAAAAAACAACCAATGCCTCCTTGTGAACGCCTGAAGTCCAAAATATAACAGATGGAATTCCGAATAAAATAAATTGCAACGTTTTTTTATCTCGAACTTTATTTTCAAAAAATAAATACAGATGATAAAACCCAATAAAAGATAGAAATGCAAAGAAAATAGCATGTACATTATATATACCTAATGAAATAATCCGGAGCAATGCATTTATCCGAACTAAAAAATAATTACTCATATCAAACCAATAACTGGTATTATTGGTATAATATAGTAGGTGTTCTGGAACTGGTTTGTAATCATTCCGTCCAAAAACTAATTCTAAATATGTGAGCGGTGCATTTTTTAAAGCACTGAAAACTATATCTGAATCATAAAAAAATGCATACGTGTCGTTTCCAATTATAATACCTGAAATAAACAAATATCCATATATTAAAGCACTGAATACCTTAGAAGAAAAAATAATCATCCACCAGTTTTTACTGATAGAGGATGTATAAAAATAATTGCTATTACTTATAAAATATAAGAAAAAAACAAAGTAAACTATTGGGGTTATTATTTCTAAAATCATTTTCTAAGGGTAAAAATAAACAATTTGACCTAATGGTAATAAATATTACACTAAGGTTGGTAAGAATTCAGTATTTTTGGCTTTAATTTTTATCCTATGTCAACGCACGATAATCAACCTAAAGTTACACAAGAAATAGCCTCCTCTTTGGGATTATTACCAGAGGAATATCAAAAAATACAAGAAATACTTGGAAGGGTTCCAAATTTCACTGAATTAAGCGTATATGCTGTTATGTGGAGTGAGCATTGCAGCTATAAAAATTCTATAAAATATTTAAAAAAATTACCAAGAAAAGGAAAAGCATTATTAGTAGAAGCCGGCGAAGAAAATGCAGGATTAGTTGATATTGGCGATGGCTTGGCTTGTGCTTTTAAGATAGAATCCCATAATCACCCAAGTGCAGTAGAGCCATTTCAAGGAGCAGCTACCGGCGTTGGTGGTATTTCTCGTGATATTTTTACGATGGGTGCACGTCCAGTTGCTTCCTTAAATTCATTACGATTTGGAAATTTAGACAACAAAAAAACACAACACTTATTAAAAGGAATTGTAAAAGGCATTTCGCATTACGGCAACTGCTTCGGTGTGCCTACGGTAGCGGGCGAAGTATATTTTGATGATTGCTATCAAGTCAATCCGTTGGTGAATGCCATGAGCGTGGGAATTGTAAAAGTAGGTGAAACAATTTCTGCCACCTCCGAAGGAGTTGGCAATCCAATTTATATCGTTGGTGCTTCCACTGGAAAAGACGGTATTCATGGGGCTACTTTTGCTTCAGAAGATTTAGGTGAAGATGCAGAAGATAAAATTCCATCGGTACAAGTTGGTGATCCATTTACCGAAAAATTATTGCTGGAAGCAACTTTAGAAGTAATTAAAACCGGTGCAGTAGTAGGTATGCAGGATATGGGAGCAGCAGGTATTACTTGTTCTACCAATGAAATGAGTGCAAAAGGACAGCACGGCATGAAGATTTGGTTAGATAAAGTGCCTACACGCCAAAAAAATATGCAACCTTTTGAAATCCTGTTATCAGAATCGCAAGAACGAATGCTAATTGTGGTACATAAAGGAAAAGAAAAAGAAGTAGAAGCTGTATTTGATAAATGGGATTTGCATTGCGCCATTATAGGAGAAGTAACCGAAGGTAATTTAGTACAATATTATATGCACGATGAATTAGTAGGCGAAGTGCCTGCCGATACATTAGTACTGGGTGGTGGTGCTCCCGTTTATGAGCGTTCTATTAAACAACCAAGTTACCACACTAAAAGAGATGAATTTGATATAAACAAAATAGCCTTGCCAAGCAATTATATTGACGTAGCCCAACGATTGGTTCAAAATCCAAACATTGCGTCCAAACGCTTTATTTACAAACAATACGACTCAATGGTTGGTATTAACAATGCCAGCACCAACCGTCCAAGCGATGCATCTGTAATTCGTTTAAAAGATTCTAAAAAAGGATTGGTCGTTACAGTAGATTGCAACTCCCGTTATGTGCATGCAGATGCATACAAAGGCGGTGCTATTGCCGTTTCGGAAGCAGCCAGAAATATTGTGTGTACCGGCGCAAAGCCCGTTGCGATAACAAATTGCCTAAACTTTGGAAATCCTTATGATGAAGAAGTATATTGGAATTTTGTACATGCTTTACAAGGCATGGGTGATGCTTGTTTACAATTTGAAACACCTGTTACCGGAGGCAATGTATCTTTCTATAATCAATCGCCGAACAGAGCAGTGAACCCAACACCAACAATCGGTATGCTGGGAATTATTGAAGATGTGGACAATATAATGACCTTGGATTTTAAAAATGAAACGGATTTAATTTATTTGATAGGAGAATGTAAAAATGATATTGCCAGCTCAGAATATTTGGTACACGAGCACAAAGTAGAATTATCACCGGCACCTTATTTTGAATTAAATGAAGAAGCGCACATTCAAACTGCTATTACTAATTTAATAGAAAATAAACTAATTCTTTCTGCGCACGACTTGAGCGAAGGTGGTTTATTTATTGCTGTTTTAGAAAGTGCAATGTCCCGTAATTTTGGTTTTGAAATCACTACGAATGCTACTATCCGAAAAGATGCATTTTTATTTGGCGAAGGACAAAGTCGCGCCATAGTTTCTGTGAGTGCTAATCATCAAAATAATTTTATAAAATATATTCAAGAAAATAAAATACCAGCTACACTTTTAGGAAAGGTGAATGGAAAAAATATTTTAGTAGATGGCGAAAACTTTGGTTCTATTAATGAATACAAAGAACTGTACGACACAGCAATTGAAAAATATTTTGAGTAATATATAGCAGTAATTTCTATTATTCTATTTTTAAAATATAGAAATAATACAAGCAATTTTTATGTCCAATTATACTACCTTTTTTCAACCACATTCTCCTAGAATGTGGTTGTTTTTTTACATAAAATAGAATGAATTACAATACATCAAATATATTAAAATACTTATAAAACATGAAAGCAGTAACATTTTTTCTATTCATAAATATCATTTTTATCTGTTTTATAAAAGCTGAAGTTTCACCAAAAATTCATGGTGCAGATATCTATGGTGCAAAACCAGGCACCCCCTTTTTATACAAAATTCCAACTACTGGGAAAACACCCATTATTTATAATATTCTAAACCTACCCAAAGGATTAAAAGTAGATCATAACACTGGTATTATCACTGGCAGTATTTCAGACACGGGAACTTATCCAACGTCCATCATCGCAAAAAATGATATTGGTGCAGATACCTTGAATTTTGAAATAATAATTGGTGATAAAATTTCTTTAACGCCAGCAATGGGTTGGAATAGTTGGAATGTTTTTGGGCTTCGAGTTACGGACAAAGACATTCGAGATGCAGCCGACAAGATGGTGAGTAGCGGTTTGATAAACCACGGTTGGTCTTATATTAATATTGATGATGGATGGGAAAGCCCAAAAAGAAATAAAGATGGTGAAATTTCTTCTAACAATAAATTTCCCGACATGGTCGCACTGTCTGATTACATTCATAGTAAAGGATTAAAATTTGGCATTTATAGCTCCCCTGGACCCAAAACTTGTGGAGGTTACTTAGGGTCTTACAAACACGAAGAACAAGACATTAAAACTTATGAAAAATGGGGAGTGGATTACCTGAAATATGATTGGTGTTCCTACACGAGAGTAAGTGGTTTAGTAGATATTTATATAGAAAAAAAAGCCATGAAACCTTATGAATATATGGGAGAATTTATTAGAAATTCAAAACGAGCTATAGTTTACAGTATTTGCCAATATGGGCTGGGAAATGTAAAAAAATGGGGGAAATTGGTAGGTGGAAACAGCTGGAGAACAACTGGTGATATTGTAGATACTTGGAGATCTGTGAGTAAAATTTTACGCAAACAAAACAAATGGGCATCTTCCTCCTCACTCGGTCATTATAACGACCCAGATATGCTGGTGCTTGGACAGGTTGGATGGAACAACGACAGTAGAAAATGCAGGCTGACAGAAAATGAACAACGTCTTCACTTTAGTATGTGGTCTATGTTTAATTCGCCTTTGTTATTAGGTTGTGATTTAACCAAAATAGATTCTTTTACAATGAGCTTACTAACCAATGACAATGTTATTGCTTTAAATCAGGATAGACTTGGAAAACAGGCAGAATTAGTCAAAAAATACAAAAATATACAAATTTGGAAAAAAGAATTAGCAGATGGAAGTATAGGTATTGCTATTGTGAATTTGAATCGTCACCAGAA
>JBDKHK010000192.1:0-4449 GCA_039797705.1 Bacteroidota bacterium | reverse complement strand
ACAATCGATTTGTATGATTTTGCAACATTAAACAAAGTAGCAACTTTAATTGATACTAAAGATTTTTCAGAGTTACAAGGAATAGATAGTTATACTTTTAGTAATGATGAAAAGAAAATTTTGATTGCTAATAATTCCGATCAAATATTTAGACATTCTTCGGTTTCGCATTTTTATATTTATGATATTGCCACAAAATCAGTAACAAAAATTTCAGACGACAAAATACAAGAACCTACTTTTTCTCCCGATGGTTCTAAAATTGCTTTTGCTAAAGAAAATAATTTGTATGTGTATGAATTAGCCTCTAAAAAAACCACACAAATCACGACCGATGGAAAACGTAATGCCATCATTAATGGAATAACGGATTGGGTTTATGAAGAAGAATTTGCTTTTGTGAGAGCTTTTGATTGGAATGCTTCGAGCGATAAAATTGCTTTCATTCGTTTTGATGAAAGTCAAGTTCCTGAATTTTCGATGAATGTTTATGGTCAGGATTTATACCCTGTAACGGATAGATTCAAATATCCGAAAGCGGGCGAGAAAAATTCGGAAGTTTCGTTGCATATCTATGATGTAAAAACAGCAAATACCAAAAAAATAGATTTAGGAAATTACAATGATTTTTATATTGCTCGATTAGACTGGACAAACGAAGCAAATACATTGTCTGCACAGGTTTTGAACCGTCATCAAGACAATTTAGATTTGTTGTTTATTGATGGGAATACAGGTGCTAAAAAAGTGGTGCTTAATGAAAAAGACAAAGCTTATGTTGATGTAACGGATAATTTAACGTTCTTGAAAGACAATAGTTTTATTTGGACTTCCGAAAAAGACGGTTTCAATCATATTTACCAATACGACAAAACAGGAAAACTAAAAAATCAGATTACAAAAGGCAATTGGGAAGTAACTAGTTATTACGGTTTCGACGAAAAAACGGGAACAATTTACTATCAATCGGTAGAAAATGGTTCGATAAATCGTGATGTATATAGTATCAAATTAAACGGAAGTGGAAAAACGCGTTTAACTTCTTCGACAGGAACAAATGCAGCGACTTTTAGTCCAAATTTTCAATATTTCATCAATTCATATTCTAGTGCTAAAAATGCACCAAAATATACTTTGAATGACTCTAAAACGGGAAAAACAATTAAAACCATTGTGTCTAACGAAGCTTTAGAAACCAAATTAGCGTCTTACAATTTGCCATCGAAAGAGTTTTTTGAACTAACCACTGCAAAAGGAAATAAACTAAATGCTTGGATGATTAAACCAAAAGATTTTGATGCCAATAAGAAATATCCTGTATTTATGTATCAATATTCTGGACCAGGATCACAACAAGTAAACAACGATTGGAATGGTGCTGACGATTACTGGTTTATGATGTTGTCACAACAAGGTTATATTGTAGCTTGTGTGGACGGTCGTGGAACAGGTTTTAAAGGAGCCGATTTCAAAAAATGTACTCAAAAAGAATTAGGAAAACTGGAAGTAGAAGATCAAATTGATGCTGCTAAACTTTTTGGAACATATACTTATGTTGACCAATCTAGAATTGGTATCTTTGGCTGGTCTTACGGTGGATTTATGGCGTCAAACTGTATTTTTCAAGGAGCCGATGTGTTTAAAACAGCTATTGCCGTTGCGCCGGTAACTTCTTGGAGATATTATGACAGTGTGTACACCGAAAGATACATGCAAACACCACAAGAAAACGCCAGCGGTTACGATACTAATTCGCCAATTACACATGTAAGCAAATTAAAAGGAAACTTTCTTCTCATTCACGGAACTGCCGATGATAATGTGCATGTGCAAAATTCTATGAAAATGATTGAAGCATTAGTACAAGCCAACAAACAATTCGACTGGGCCATTTATCCAGATAAAAATCATGGGATTTATGGAGGAAAAACAAGATTGCAATTGTACACTAAAATGACCAATTTTATAAAAGAGAAGTTGTAGATTTGATGTCATCACAATTGGAGACAACATAATAGTAAAGAGATATGGTAAATTATCAAAACATAATCACTAGAAACCCGAACAAAAGATTCGGAAAGCCTTGTATTAGAGAGACTAGGATTTCTGTTTATGATGTTTTAAATTGGTTAGCAAACGAAATGACGATGCAAGAAATTGTATTTGATTTTCCAGAATTAACAGAAAAAGATATTTTAGCGTGTTTAGCTTATGCCGCTGATAAAGAGCATAAAATTGAGAGTGTATAATGAAATTATTGTTTGATCAAAATATTTCATTTAGAATTGAAAAAAAATTACCTGCAATTTTTTCAGAATCAAAACACATTTCCAGTGTAGGACTGATGAATGTAAATGATATTGATATTTGGAATTATGCTAAAAAAGAAGGTTTTATAATTGTTACTTTTGATTCTGACTTTTATGACATAAGTATCATAAATGGTTGTCCACCTAAAATAATATGGATGCGAAGAGGAAATTTAGCGACTAATGAAATAGTTGAATTGCTGGATGAAAAACATTTAATGATAAGAAATTTTATAACAAATCCAGAAAAGCATGAAATTGCTTGTCTTGAAATAGATTAACCAAAACTAAAATAAACAAAAATGAGTGAAACAGTAAAAACAGGACATCCAAAAGGACTTTGGGTATTATTCGGAACAGAAATGTGGGAAAGGTTCAACTTCTATGGAATGCGAGCTATTTTAACCTTATTTATGGTTAATTCTTTGTTAATTAAAGAAGCAGATGCAGCAATTATATATGGAGGATTTTTAGCATTATGTTATTTAACGCCACTAATGGGGGGGTTTATTTCTGATAAATATATTGGAAATAGATACAGCATTATGTTTGGTGGAACTTTAATGGCTATAGGTCAGTTTTTATTGTTTATAAGTGCTTCTACTTTTGATTCAAATATTGGTAGCGCAAAGGCGTTTATGTGGATTGCTTTATTTATTATAATTTTTGGGAACGGATTTTTTAAGCCAAATATCTCTTCAATGGTAGGGAGTTTATATCCAAAACAAGAAAAAAGTAAATTAGATTCTGCATTTACTATTTTTTACATGGGTATCAATATTGGAGCATTTTTAGGTCAATTTATTTGTCCATGGGTAGGTGATGTTAAAGATGCTGAAACAGGTGTTAGAGATATCTTTGCTTTTAAATGGGGATTTTTAGCGGCTTCAATCGCAATGGTAATAGGTACAATTACTTTTTTCATATTAAAAGACAAGTATGTTGTTACGCCAGAAGGAAGAGCAATTGGTGGTTTGCCAAAAAACAATGATGCTGGAGATTTTGAAGAAGGAGAAACTCAAACTGCTAAATTTACAGGTAAATCTATTGGGATTGCATTTGGATTGTTTGCTGTATTGTTTTTTGTATTCAGATATATTTTAGTTGGAGAATTCGGAGTTACATCAGTTGAAATGGGACAATTAATAAAAGGACTTATATACCCTTTTATATATTCAGCAGGAATATCTTTAGCTTATCTAATTATGAGCTCTGCTGAAAACAAAGTAGAGAGACAAAGAATATGGGTTATTTATATTGTGTCTTTCTTTATAATTTTCTTTTGGGCAGCTTTTGAACAAGCAGGTTCTTCGTTAACTTTTATTGCAGATAATCAAACAGATAGAAATATTTTTGGATGGAATATGCCTCCTTCAATGGTTCAAATTTTTAATGGAATTTTCGTAGTGATGTTGGCATTGCCATTTAGTTTACTTTGGGATAAGTTAAGAGCGAAAGGAAAAGAACCTGTTTCACCATTAAAACAAGCAATGGGATTAGCTTTGATTGCTCTAAGTTATTTTATTATTGCTCACAATGTAAAAGATTTAGGTAATTCAGGATTATTAGCAATCAAATGGTTAATGCTTTTATATTTAATTCAAACTATGGGTGAGCTTTGTTTATCTCCAATTGGATTGTCTTTAGTAGGAAAATTAGCGCCGAAAAGATTTGCTTCACTTTTATATGGAGTTTTCTTTATTTCAAATGCCGCTGGTTATGCTTTAGCTGGTTCACTAGGCGCAATTATTCCAGCAACGGGTGATAAATTCCAAAAAGCAGAAAAATTAGGAGTTAATTTACAAGATGTTTTGGACAAAAAAGCAACATTAAATCCAGAACAACTTGCATTGTTTGATAAAGAACAATTACCTCTTGAATATACGTCTTTTGCAGGTTTCGAGATTCATAATCTATATGAATTCTTTATGGTTTTCGTTGTTTTATGTGGAATTGCAGCTATAATTTTAGCTTTATTATCACCTAAATTAAAGAAAATGATGAATGAAACGACCTAATTAATTTAAAAATATTTTATATCTTTCAAACCTGTAACATTACTGTTGCAGGTTTTTTTAATTTTAGACTATGAAAAATAAACACCCTAAAGGATTAGCTTTTCTATTTTTTACCGAAATGT
>JBDKHK010000191.1:0-2616 GCA_039797705.1 Bacteroidota bacterium | reverse complement strand
TTTTTGAATCTACTTATTAAATAGGGTCGTTCATTTTTAATACCAATGTTTTTGTTTACATAAATAGTGCTTATAAATGAAAATAGCAATACCCTTTTTACAATACCTACAAAGTGTAAATTTTACAAAAAATACCTTATTTTTACATCGCTTTGGTACGATTATTAAATAAAAATAAATAGAACAGTAATAAGCATGGAAGATAAAAAGTGGGACTTAGTTATTGAGTCAGACAGAGCATTATTTGATATAAAACTTAGACAGTTATTACGCTATAAAGATTTATTATTCCTTTTTGTAAAAAGAGATATTGCGGTAGTTTACAAACAAACTATTTTAGGTCCTATTTGGTTTTTCTTACAACCTATTTTAACCACCGTAATTTATGTTTTTGTATTTGGTAATGTAGCCAATCTTTCTACAGATGACATTCCTAAACCATTATTTTATTTATCAGGTATTGTCATTTGGAATTATTTTTCGGAATGTTTTATGCAAACATCCGATACCTTTGTGCAAAATGCAGGAGTGTTTGGTAAGGTATATTTTCCGAGGTTAATTTCTCCCTTGTCGGTAATCATTTCTAATCTATTAAAATTCTTTATTCAATTTACACTCTTTATTGTGCTGTATATCTATTTTTTAGGACAAGGCAGTACCATTAGTCCACAAATACAAATAGTTTTATTGCCATTTTATATTTTAATGATGTCAATGTTGGGATTGGGTTTTGGACTTATTTTTAGTTCATTAACGACAAAGTATAAAGACTTGAAATTCCTCATACAATTTGGCGTACAATTATTAATGTACGCTACCCCTATCATTTATCCACTTAGCTCCATACCTGAAAAATACCAACTTTATTTTAAACTAAACCCGATAACGCATATCATAGAAGCATTCAAATATTCCTTTTTAGGAAAAGGATATTTCAGTTATGAAGGGCTGTTATATAGTTTTGGTATAATTACAGTAGTTTTATTTGTTGGAATTCTTATTTTTAATAAAACAGAAAAAGATTTTATGGATACGGTTTGATTAGTTGATAATCTTATGCCATTCGTGAATTTTAGAAAATGAAAAACGAAATCATCTTATATCAACCAGATAATCAGCCTGACATCCATATTGAAGTACGGATTGAAGAGGAGACCGTTTGGCTTACACAAGCACAAATAGGTGAACTTTTTAGTGCTACCAAACAGAATATAAGTCTGCATATTAATAACATTTTCAAAGAAGGGGAATTAGAAAAAATTTCAGTTGTCAAGTATTCCTTGACAACTGCTACTGACGGGAAAAGATATAATACTGCATTATACAATCTCGATGTCATCATTTCTGTTGGATACAGAATAAAATCAAAACAAGGTACACAATTTCGTATTTGGGCAAACAAAATCTTAAAAGAATATCTTCTAAAAGGATACGCCATAAACCATAGAATAGAACAGGTAGAAAAAAAAATATTACAACACGACCAACAGTTTGAGTTATTGATAAAAACGGCTTTGCCGCCTACGCAAGGAATTTTTTATGACGGACAAATTTCTGACGCATGGATTTTTGTTTCTGATTTAATAAAAACTGCAAAAAAATCAATTATTCTGATTGATAATTATGTGGACGAAACTGTTTTAACATTGTTGTCAAAACGGAAGAAGAAAGTAAAAGCAATTATCCATACACAAAAAATTACCAAACAGTTTAAGTTAGATATTGAAAAACACAATTCGCAATATGACGAAATTGAAGGGTATGAATTTTTAAAATCACACGACCGTTTTTTAATTATAGATGAACAAACAGTGTATCATATAGGTGCATCTCTAAAAGATTTGGGTAAAAAATGGTTTGCTTTCTCGAAGATGATAATTGACGTGAAAGATATGATTAAGCAATTACAATAAAACCGAATATAAGTGAATAATAAAATAAACGACTAATGTCAGAAACGGTATTAAAAGTAGAAAATTTAAGTAAATTATACGAACTGGGAGAAGTTGGTACGGGTACGCTATCGCACGACTTAAACCGTTGGTGGGCAAAAATGCGTGGTAAGGAAGACCCCTTTGCCTTAGTGGGGCAAATAAATGACAGAAACAAAAAAGCAGAAAGCGATTTTGTGTGGTCATTAAAAGATATTAATTTTGAAGTAAAACAAGGCGAAGTTTTAGGTATTATTGGACGAAACGGCGCAGGGAAATCTACTTTATTAAAAATAATATCGCAAATCACTTCCCCAACTACCGGAAGCATCAAAGCGAAAGGCAGAATAGCCTCTCTATTAGAGGTAGGAACAGGCATGAATCCAGAGCTAACGGCAAGAGAAAATATTTATCTAAACGGAGCAATTTTAGGAATGACTAGAAGAGAAATTGCTGCCAAGTTTGATGAAATTGTTGATTTTTCAGGCTGTACGATGTATGTGGACACGCCCGTGAAACGTTTCAGTTCGGGGATGCGTGTAAGATTAGGCTTTGCAGTTGCAGCCTTTTTAGAACCTGAAATTTTGATAGTAGATGAAGTATTAGCTGTCGGCGATGCAGAATTTCAAAAAAAAGCCATCGGCAAGATGAAAGATATTTCCGAAGGCGGCGGCAGAACCGTATT
>JBDKHK010000190.1:0-5531 GCA_039797705.1 Bacteroidota bacterium | reverse complement strand
AATTCCAGATCTGAGTCTAAACTTATTTTTTTTATATACAAAGTTTAAATCAGTATTCCATTTGTCCAACTTGCGATTTAAATTACTAGTACCAGGTAAAACAAGACTATCGTAAAGTATTCCATTGTAACTTTTTAAAAAAGTTTGAATGTTTTTCTCAGAAGTTGATGCTTCATAATTAGAATTCAAACTATATCCCCAAGTCTTATTTAACTCATCTTCAAAGTATAAACTAAAAGTTTTATTAGATGTCGGAGAATTGGTGTTCCGAAACTGAGCAAATATTTGATTATAATTTTGTGGGTAGAAAAAATTGTTAGTGGATTCTGTTATTTGAGTAAGTGGGTTATTGTTTTTATTATAAGCATGATATAGAGAAAAGGATTTCTTTGTTCGGGCAAACCTATGAGAATATGAAAAAGTATATCGTAAGTTTTGTATTGAATCGTTGGTAAATAAAGCTCCACTATTTCTACTTAGAAGTCCTGATTTATCATTGCTAACTTCCTGGCTCAATTGAGTTCCAATATCAGTTAATTGTCGAACATACCCAATACTAAACTGAATCCTAGATAGAGAATCAATTTTCCAATTTAATCCCGCATTTAAATTATGTGATACACTATTGTCTTCTATAGCAGAAGAAGTTCTATTTAAATTCATTCCATTCACTAATGGAATTGAAGTATTAGAATTAGATAAAACTTCATTCTTATTAAACCCATAAAAGTACTGAGCGAAAAGTGATAAATTTTTAGAAGGGGCATGGTTTAAATTTCCACCAAACCCATTACTTCTATTGACTCCAGTAGTTCCTCCCCCAAATGAGATACCATTAATATTAAATTTTTCCCCTGAAACCCCTCTTGATATACTTATTGAACCAGTTCCACTTCTATTAAACCCACCAGCATCGCGCATATCTTGTAATGAAAACGAACTCCTATTTACATTATTCTCATAGCCAATTAAACTTAATTGAAGTGTATCTCTAAACAAATTTGCAATACCACCTAATTCATACCTTTCTTTACTGCCGCCGCCGCCATACACCCTACCAAACCATCCTTTCTTCACCCCTTTTTTAAAAGTAAGATTAATCACTTTATTGGGGATTAGGTCTGCATCTACGCGACGAAATTCATATTGCTCTAAATCATCAACTACTTGAACTTTATCTATAATATTTGCAGGTAAATTCTTAGTAGCCATTTTATAGTTATCACCAAAAAAGCGTTTACCATCTACCAGAATTCTACTTACAGGTTTTCCTTGTACACGTATACTACCGTCATCGGCCACCTCAACACTGGGCAATTTTCTCAATAAATCCTCTACTAAAGCCGTAGGTAATGTTTTAAAAGATGCAGCGTTAAATTCAATAGTATCTTTTCTAAATATAACAGGTGGGATTTCAGAAATCACTACTACTTCATCTAGCGAGTTAAATCTTTGCTTAAGTGCAATTTGTCCAAGTTCTCTAACAAATTCTCCCTTACTAAACTCTAAATTTTTCCTATACACTTGATAACCAGATACAGAAACAATAATTCGCATTGGTAAACCTATGGGCAATGATGGCACTTTAAAGTTTCCATTACCATCAGATAAACGATAAGTAATTATAGAACTATCAATTGCACTGTACAAAGTGATTGTTGCTAATGGTATACTTTTTTTATCAGTACTGTCAATAATTCTTCCACTAATTGTAGCATTTATTTGACCGTAGGATTTATAAAAAAAAAGTGAAAATATTAAGATAACACTATATATTTTAATCATTTTTTGACACTAGTTTAAACCAAAGTAACCCCTTAATATAATAATTAAAAAGAAAAATACTTCATTACCAATTTGATAGAAAGGTTCCAATAAAACAAACAAACCAGTTAAATGCTTAACTGGCTTGATAAAACTCAACCTTTACGGCGTAGGCCCTTCGCCGCAAAAATGATATTCAATTAGCAGACCTTCGACTCCACCAGGTCCTGCTAATTCATGTGAAGAACAGTCCCAAAAACCGTCCACTCCTTCCCTTAAATCACATACAGGTCCGGAACAAGTTATTGAGCCCCCATTGGGGCAATTAGTAGAACAGGTTCCAAATCCACCACTTATGGCTTTCATTGAAACTCTGTCTAAAACAATAGCACCAGAAATTTTCATAATCAAATTTTTTAAGTTTTAAAATTGCAATACTTGCCTCCCCTTAGTTTAGCAAGATTTTGTCGCACCAGGAAGAGTGCTTGCGCAAGAGCAACCAACTCCGTCTTCAGCATGACAACTTTCGCCTTCGCAACATACCTGGGGTTTTGTTCCGCATGAGGCACATGCACTACCAAGTCCTTGTACCCCATCACCCCCAATTATCATTTTCATTTGTTCTCTACTTAGATTTTTCATTTTAGTAAATTTAATTTTTAAATGGCTTTGATTTTAGGTACAAAGCTCAATCACCTTTTGTACGGCCGTACTTACATTAAAACTCACTATTGTACACTAATGAATTTTGTGTAAAAATTTCAATTATTTGAGGCATTATAATTGGCAAATCGTTAAAATTATATTGTGAAGGCAATTGGTATCCATTTATAAAAATGGTTGGTGTGAAATCGATTCTTGACTCTTCAGACCAAATTGAATGCTTTTCCAATATTTTATCTACATTATCAATATTGCTAGTTTTATATATATTATCGAATTCATCTAAATTCATTAAATTAAACCAGACATCTACTGGATTATTATGCATATCAGTTATATAATATGCTTTTGCCGCTTTTAAAATTTTTTCGACTGCGATATTTCTTTTGTTACTTTTTTCATTGTATTTTATTGCAAATCGAATTGTTAATGCAATATTAGTTGTGTGAGTTTCTAAAATATTGTGTAATAATTTATGAGCAGCCGCGCAAGGACCGCAGAATGGATTACACGCAACCATAACCTGTACTGGGGCATTCAGATTACCAATTACTAGATCATCTTCCCAAACTTCAATATCAATTTTGCGCTGTATTTTAAATAATGAGGATAATGTAGAATGATTTCTTTTCCATTTTAAAAGAGAAAGATCAGAATTAAATATCTCTCTATCTTTTAAAAAAAGAGGTTTTATAGATAAAATCAGGAGTATTGGAGCTATAAAAGTAAGAAAAAAAAGAAGGACTAATTTTAAAGAACTAGTAATATAAAAATCATTCGATGATATTATAAAAAAAAGAAAAATAGTTTCCAGCGTAACGACCGATGCTGTTATTAAACACATTTTACACCAGCTTTTTGCAATTTTCCATTGATAGTAAATACTTACAAATACTAAAATACTTGCAATACTATATGGTATAATTAGGATGGATATTATCTCATTAGTTGGTGCTTTCAAAAATGATGAGAAAGTTAAAAAGGCTGTCAAACCAACAAAATAGCTTACACCAATATCATCCCATCCAATATTTTTAGAAATCTTACCAGACTTAGATTTAATAATTTTTTCGCAACCACTAGTGCCATCTGCAGAGCATAATTGTTCTGTTAGGGCATTTGATTTACCCATGCTATGAAGCATAATAAGCCCTGAAATTAGCACACCACCAATACTGAGAATTGTTAATATGAATGTAAGAATATTGAAACTAAAAAAATTAATTATTAATATTAACCCAAGAAAAGTTAAAAGAGTGATATGATAAATTCGATTTTCTTTGTTTTCATTTTTTAATTTTGTATTATGCGCTTCATGTTTGATTAAAGCCCCTACCTCAACCATAATAGCAACCCCATCCCATATTTGTATTAAATTGTCGTCTTGCTGTTCAAATTGTTCTTTCGATTTTACATTTATGAACCCTTCTTTACCATTATTATTGAAATGTGCTAATAGAGGATATTTCAATTCTGAATATCTTTCTTTATCTACAATTATTGCTGAGTAAGGCAAACCAATTTCATCTAAAGTATCGGTTAATGAGGTTAAAGCTGGATAGTCAGGATGACTAAGAATCCTAGTTTTAATAAACGATTCGCTAAAAATAATTCTGTTCGTTTTTAGATATTTAATTGCTGAAGAGGCGAATTCCATATGAAAAATTAGATGATGGTTATATCAACTTTTAAGCAAACTTTCAATCATCCTGCATAAATTTTGATAAGTTAAAATTAGAAGTACACTATCATGACTCCAAATTTACTCGGGGGGTATTTTTACCCCCCGGCATTCTTGAAAGCATTTTTCAGACGTAAAAATCAACTAAGGGGGTAAAAATACCCCCTAGCAATTCTGCAATTATTAAATTTCATGTAATGAACATTTGCTCAACAATTGAAGGTTTAAACCCCAATGAAGAATTACAAGCTTTGGAGCTTCTTCTATTAGTTTTTGCAAAACTCAACTTTAACCCAGATGTTTGAAAACCTATCTTTTCGGCGGCATCACTAATACCTAATAAATAAACCCCTTCTTTACCTATCTCTGTTAACTCCCTTAACTTCTATAAAGCAAATACCCGACCACAGTACCTACTTATCATATAAAGTCAGGTGGGGGCGCAATAGTAATATGATTTTAAAAAAATCCAACTTTATTAAAATGCCCCCCTGAAAAAAATTATTAAAATAAATTAACATAAGTATTTGTTTTTGTATTGCCTTAATACCTATTTTGCATCAATACAAATACCCCCAAGTGTTTCGTATTAATAGACTGTAAAAAGTAAAAACATGACATCAATAATGATGTGTGATGACCATGCTTTGGTCATGAACGCAATGGGGGATTTATTAAGAAAGGTGAATTTTAAGGTTATCGCCACTACACTATCTGGTAAAGCTTGTATTGAAGCCATTCAGAGTGGACTAATTCCAGATGTATTAATTTTAGATATTAATATGCCCGAAATGCCTGGCTATATTGTGGCACAACATGTAAAGAAGCATTATCCAAATACCAAGATATTAATCTTTTCAATGATAACCGATGAAAATGCGGTTAAGGCAATGATTCAAATTGGTGTGAATGGTTTTGCTTTTAAAAATATTAACGATAATGAGCTTGCTGAAATTATTCGAAAAATATTAAGCGGTCAAGAATACTATCCACCTGAATTTATTTTTAGCCCTGAAGAAATAGAAACCATTAAGCAGCAAAATTTTCCTTGGGCTAAACAATTAACGGAAAAGGAAATTCAAACTGCACAGTTACTCGCTTATGATTTTTCAAGAAAAAAAGTGGCAGCAGATATGGGTGTTTCTGCCTCTTCCATTAATAAAAAAATGGAACGGGTCTTTAAAAAAACCAATCAGAAAACGACCCTTGGGGTAATTAATTTTTTAAAAAAAGTGGGTATCATTCAATAAATTATCTTTTCTCAAAAAACCACCACAAACGTTTGCGGGGTTTTACGGTATAATTCTTTCTTACATAAGTGCTAATATGGTTGCCTGCTTCGTGTACATCATCGGTTAATAGCACCAGCTTTAAATCTTCTTTAGAGATAGTGCCTTGCTCTGCCATGAATGCACAATAATCC
>JBDKHK010000189.1:0-5720 GCA_039797705.1 Bacteroidota bacterium | reverse complement strand
CCTAAAATAAAAGAAATTACACAAACGATGCTGATGAAAAAAGCACCGGCATTTCCAGCCTTTATGAATTTGGCTACATTACTAATTGCCATAGAAACCACCAAAGCAAACGTAATAGCTATCAATGAAGATTTTAATATTTTGCAAATATTAATCAATAATGCAAAATCAGGAAATACAAAAGAATTTACTGGATACATGGAGTATTTAATCAATCTATATACTCAAAATTCTTTATACTATACCAATACAAACTCTTGGCGTGCAACGGGTGATTACACCGTTGACGTGAAAGCAGGAAAACCCGTTTATACATTTCCTTCTACCGATTTAATTGGTGTTTCTAATGTAGATACAATGATCATAAAAAATGAAAAAGGAGAATATTATCCATTAGAAAATTTATGGATAGGTAGAAGTGGTTCCATTGCTATGCAACGCGAAGGATTTGATCCTGCAAGTAATTTTGTACTCTTCGGAAATCATCAAATTGATTTTACTAAATCGGATATTATAATAGATTCCGCTAAATTGACATTTAAACCCATCCTCAAAGAAGTACTGTTAGGTGCTTATACCGATAAATTATTACAAGCCAAATCACAAGAAAAATTATATCCAAAATTTCGCTCTTACAGCAACAATGTCAATTTCAGTACACTTGGAAAAGAAGTCCAATTTAGTGGAGGTTTTCAATTAGAAGGAACTAATATTTATGGCGTAGGTGCTGATACGATTTTACCTAAAATTTCATTATTAGGAAAAGATGGAAAAGAATTAGTACGCGTTACTGCCAAAAAAATACAGATAAAAGAATTTAAAGATTTTAGTGTAGAAGATGCATCTATGACGATAAAGCTAAAAGACAATACCATTACCCATTCCTTTATCAACTTTACTTATATTTCTAAAACCAAAGACATTAGAGCATATAGAGACGTAAAACCTTTATCCAAACAACCGTTTGTAAGTGATTATCATAAAATGTTTATATATGCAGATGGATTGGTTTGGAATTTAGATAGTTCCATTATTAAATTCAATATGGTAACACTCTCCGGAGATATACCCGCTATTTTTGAATCATATAATTATTATCAACCCAATTTGGAAAATAAATACAAAGGACCAACAGAGCAAGGACCGATTGATAAAATATACAGATACTACGAAAGCAGCGATAGTAAATATGTAGATGCTCAAAGCATTGCCGCAAATATAAATCCGGGCGCACCTTTTTCAGCTACTCAATCTGTTTTTTTTAAATTAGTAGAAGACGGATATATTGGTTATGACCCGACGAAACGTGTAATTGAAGTGAAAGAAAAATTAATCAATCAAGCATTAGCTGCACGCGGAAAACAAGATTACGATTTTATAAAATTCGCTTCTTTTAAAAGAAATTTGAATGCAAGGCTAGATATAAATACCAACTTATTAGAAGTATATGGCGTAGAAGAAATTAATATGAGTACTAAAGCAGGTGTGAAATTTATTCCGAATAATGATACGGTAAAAATTGGTAAAAACCGACAGATGACATTAGCCGGAAAAGTACAAGTAGGTAATTTTGATTTTGTGGCAAAAAAAGTAGATTTCGATTACGATTCTTATTCTTTTAAAATGAAAAACATAGATTCTATGGTAATTTATGTTCCAGATAGTAACAAACCAGATGAAAGAGGAGTTATAAAACTAGTACGCGCCAAAACACCAATTCAAAATATTTCAGGCGTTTTACAAATTGCTGAACCTAATAATAAATCAGGTACGAATAACAACCCTAAATACCCTTATTTTAATAGTGGAGACTCCTCCAAAATTGCTTACGATAATGGTGTAAATGGTGCTAAATACGACAAGAATAAATTTTATTATCAAGTATTCCCATTTGAATTAAGCAGCCTAAATAAATTAGAATCTAAAGACTTGAATTTTGATGGACGACTTATTTCCGGAGGTATCTTTGAACCTATTAGATCCGGATTGAAACTGCAAGATGATAAAGCTTTAGGAATTGATGTAACCACCGGAGCTCAAGGCTATAATTTATTTGGAAATAAAGGAAAATACACTTCTACTCTAAAATTAGACGGAAGTGGTTTGTCCGGTAAAGGATTGTTTGAATTCGGACCCGCTAAACTATATGCAGACACTACTTTCTTTTTTATGGATAGCGTATATGCAGAGTTAGATAGCGTTCGAATCAAAGAAGACAAAATAGCCAACTTCCCTCAAGCAAGCATTAATCAATCGAATTTTGTGTGGAACGTAAACCAAGATTCATTAATAATTAATCAAGGCAAAGGAGAAAAATTCAGTATGTATAATGCAACAACCGAATTAAATGGAAAATTGATTCTGCACAAAAAAAACCTATATGGAAAAGGCGTCTTGGCATGGAATCATACAAAATTACAATCGGATGACATCTCCTTCAAAGCAAGAAACTTCGAAGCAAAGAATGGCAAACTTAACCTTTCTACCGATGATGGTATTTCTCTCTTGGCATCTAATGATGTGAATGCAAAATTTGATTTAGATAAAAGAATTGCAGATATAGAACTGAATAAAGACGATACCATTCCGTTGGAATCATTTAAGTTTGTTGCTAATCCTAAATTCATGCATTTTGACCTTGCAAAAAATAATTTAGTGTTGAAAGCAATCTCACCAACTGCTAAATTCTTCTTACTTTCTACAGAACCATTAAAAGATTCATTAAAATTTGTTACGTCAGAAGCAGAATTGAATCTTAATGATAATTCTATTCACTTTGCCGGTATTAATGAATTGCGTTTAGCAGACTCAAAAGTAATACCCGATAAAGGAGAAATATTTATAGAACAAGATGGAACTGTAAGAACATTGAAAAATGCTGCCGTTGTATTTAATGCAGACAGCTCGTTCCATACTATCAAAGAAGCCACCGTTAATATAGTAGGTAGAAATGATTTTTCTGGCTCTGGTAATTATTACTTCAAAATGGGAAATGGAACTATAGAAAAAGTACCTGTAGAAGCATTCAAAGTGTACAATCCATATAAAGACGAACCAGTAGTAACAACCAATAAAAAAGGCAAAAAAACACCAGAAGCAAGGGACATGAGCAAAATATATACCTATGCAGAAAATATAATAGATGAATCAGCTAATTTTAAAATTGACGACCGTGTATATTACAAAGGAAATTTTAATATCAACTCCAAACACCGAGGCATCCTTTTAGACGGATATATAAAAATGGATATAGCAGGAACGGATAATGATTGGATAGCAAACAAACAAATTCTAGACGTTAGCAAACCATTGGTTAATATGGATAGTATTTTAAATAGTCCGAATAATAGCCTAATGGTCGGCGTAGTACTAGACAAAAGTCTTCCAGAGTTTTACACTACTATCTTGCAAGAAAAAAGATTTAAAAATGATGCCACTATTATTAGCGTAAAAGGATCAATGGTGTTTAGTAAAACAGAACCAGGAGGCATTACTTTTGGAGATGAAAAAGCATTCACTAATCCATATTCAAATGCTTCTTGCATGAAGTATAATGAAAAAACAAGAGAGGTGAACGCCTCCGGTGAAATTGAATTCGGATTAAATCTATATCCTTGCAAAGCCAGCTCTGTTGGAACATTTAACTTTAATCCTAAAAATCAAAAATTAGAAATTACCTCCGATTTAGCCATTAAATTTATGATGCATCCTGCTGTGGCCAATACTGTAATTACACCGTTTTTGTCATCCGAAGAAAGTGCAAGATATATTAGTTACAAAAGAGATAAAACCATTCAACGGACTATTGCTGTACTAACAAAAGATGCAGTAGAATCAACCGGAATAATAGGCTCTATATATACTTCCGATTCGATGTATATTCCTAAAAGTATGGACTATAATATGCTACTTAGTGGCACAAAATTCTATTGGGACGATCAAGATGCTTCGTTTAAAAGTATAGGAAGAATTAGTTTAGCATTCTTTGGAGCAGATGTAGTAAAAAGACAATTTGATGCATACATAGAATTAGGATATGCCTATGACGGTGATTTCATAAATGTATATCTACAAAATAGCAGCAAACAATGGATTTATTTAAGAATTAAAAAAGGACAAATGGGCATCACTTCTTCGGTGGCAGAAGTGATAAACAATATCACACTTTTAAAAGATTCAGATAAAATATATAGAGAAAAAGGAGAAACTATTTTCCAATTTAATTCCACTTCCCCAGCCATGAAAGATAATTTTGTTACAAGAATGGAAGATTTTGCAGAACGATTTAAAATGAAAGCATTGGAATAGTTTTTGTTCTAACTTTTTTTTAAAATAAATATTAATAAATAGAATGATGAAAAATTTTTTAATTGTATTATTTTCTTTAATGCTTTTTGCATGTAGCCAAAACCCTATAACAGGAAGAAAACAACTTACCTTAGTGTCAGACGACCAAATGAACTCTATGTCTTTAACAGAGTATCAACAATTTTTAACAGAAAATAAATCACATGTAATAGCATCCGGTGGCGATGTGGATTTGGTAAAAAAAGTAGGCAGCAAGATAGCTAAAGCCGTTACAGATTATATGACAGAAATAGGCATGGGCGATAGAATGAAACAATATAATTGGGAGTTTAATGTAGTAAGAGATTCTTTAGCAAATGCATGGTGTATGCCAGGAGGTAAGGTGGTTGTATATACAGGCATCCTGCCACTTACTAAAAATGAAACAGGATTAGCGGTAGTTTTAGGACATGAAATTGCACACGCTATCGCCAGCCATGGAAATGAACGTATGAGCGCCCAAATGTTAGAAGAATTGGGATTCTCGGCATTAGATATGGCAATGGCTAGCAAACCTGAAAAAACCAAAGCAATATTTAATAATGCAATAGGAATGGGAGTTGAGCTGGGAGCGATGCTGCCATTTGGGAGAAAACAAGAAAGTGAAGCCGATAGAATGGGATTAATATTTATGGCAATGGCTGGTTATAATCCAAATGATGCTATCAATTTTTGGCAAAGAATGGCGGCACTTAATGGCGGCAAAAAAGTGCCAGAGTTTTTAAGCACTCACCCAAGCGATGAAACCCGCATCAAAAATATTCAAGATAAATATTTACCCGAAGCTTTAAAGTATTATAAGCAGCAATAAAAGTGAGTCTTGCACTAAAGAAAATACTAAGCTATTTTATAGATATTCCGATAGAAAATCGAGAGAGTCAATTTAGTGGTAAAATATCTGTCGCAATCAGCCAAGGGCAATATAAATTAAGTACACAAAATGCCATTTATTCGTATGGTAAAAAATATACTTCCTTCGATACTGCATTTAAAGCAATAGACATTCAAAAGCAACCAATAAAAAGTGTTTTAGTATTAGGTCTTGGTCTGGGAAGTGTGATAGATTTATTAGAACATCATCCAACAATACAACAAATTGTTGCCGTAGATTTTGATAATGTAATTGTAGCGTTAGCACAAAAATATTTACAGTCATCTCTAAAAACAAAAACAAATTTTGTTTGTGCGGATGCAGCAGATTTTATAAAAAATAATCAAAAAAAATTTGATTTAGTATTATTTGATGTCTTTATTGAAGACCTTACACCCATTCCATTTATGCAAATAGAATTTTTGAATACACTGAAACAAAGCATTCAAATAAATGGAATATTATTATTCTCAAAAATTGATGATTCTATGCGCAGCAAAAT
>JBDKHK010000188.1:0-16732 GCA_039797705.1 Bacteroidota bacterium | reverse complement strand
ATTTCTATCTGTTTGAGAAATAAATGTTTATGTTTTTATTTTTTTTTAATTTTACCTATATTTAAGGAAAAGTAATTTTATGAAGAAAATTTTTACGCTGTTTCTCTTCAGTAATATAATTTGTACATTATTTGCACAAATTCGATATAAAGACGACGTGTTTAGCATTACAAGGCATGCAGATATTGAATATGGTAGCAATTACGACAACAAAAATCAATTGACACATTTGCTATTAGATGTATATGAACCAGAAGGAGATACTGCAAAATTGCGTCCTCTTATTGTTTTTATTCACGGAGGTTCTTTTAAAGGCGGCGATAGGGAAGACCAATCAATCAATAAATCAGCAGAATTTTTTGCTCGTAAGGGATATGTTACAGCAAATATTGAATATCGTTTGCAGCAAACCACTTTTATAGATCCTATTATAGATTTTGCTGATACCTATCAATGGTATCGTGCAATAGTAAGAGCTACGCAAGATTTGAAAGCAGCCATTAGGTATTTTAAAAAAGATGCAGCTATAAATGGCAATATTTATAAAATTGATACCAGTACTATTTTTATTTATGGTTCCTCTGCAGGGGCTATCACAGCCTTACATTCTGTGTATTTACGTGACACCATTGATATGAGTTCATTATTTAAAATTACGTATAATGAATTAGGAGGTTTAGAAGGAAACAGTGGTAATCCTGGATATTCATCTACCAACGGAATTAAAGCAATAGTAAGCTGTAGTGGTGCTCTGGAGGATTTACGATATATGAATGGAAAAAAAGATATTCAATACCTCGGATTTCATAATAACCCTGATTTTACGGTTCCTTATGGGGAGGGTTGCTTTGTAACGGTGGCTTGTTGGTTGGGTACATATTATGGCGATAGTAAAATTATAGACAGAGTAAAAAAAATAGGTGCGTATGGTGAATTTTATCCGGTAAATGAAGCTGGACATCCTGTTGATCAGACAAAAGATACCGCCTCCCGCCGTATGATATTAGAAAAAACAACCGACTTTTTATATCGTATTACGAGTCCGAGTATTCCTACTTTTGTACGCAATAATATTGCAAAAAATATTGAACTTTTTCCCAATCCTACCGATGGAAATTTGAATATTACCATGCCTAAAATTTTACAAAATAAAGAATCTATTTTAGAAATTTATTCAATAGACGGTACTTTGGTATATTCAGAGAAAATAAAAAATAAAGAAATAGTACAATTAAATTTAACCATAGCAGATGGAATGTATTTTCTTTCTTTAAAAAATGATACTGAAAATTATCTATCCAAAATTACTATCCTGAAATAAATAGTATTATTCGTTAATTTTTAACTTAGGCATAGCAATGGTATTCACTCTTGCAATATCATTTCCCTGAAATTTTGTAAAGAAATTTTTGAATTTTTTAGGATGTTTTTTATAACGTACATCAGGCGTGTAATAATCCGAAGAAATAATTTGAGCACCACTTCTAAAAGCAGCTTGTTGCTGTGCATAATCACCACTTCTATTTTGATGATTCGGTTCGTCGGCTCTGGTGCGAACGATAAACCCTTTTTGGACTGCATCCGTAATGGCAGTTTCGTTTTTTATGGCATCATCATATTTTATAAAAGCACATTCCTGTTTATCTGGAGTAGAAAAATTAAACATGACTCTGCCTTTCAAAGAAGGATGATTGAGTAAATAATTTTCAGCACCCACCTCCATCATTACAAAAATAAATTTTCCTCTTGCTGATTCAAGTGTTGGAAAATTGCCTGCTAATACAGCATCTCTAAGCGTTGCAAAGGTATCTCGAACCCTATCAGGGGTAATAATTTTCTGCAGGCTATCACCAAATACTGATTTTATTTCTTTATCTACATCATTCATTATTTCAACAGAAAATGGAATGGCTTTTGTGAAATGTAATTTTGATATTTTATCGGCTATCGTTTCTTCTTTACATTCTATCAAAACGTAAATAGGTAGGTGAGAAGGGTGCGCATCACTCCAAATTTTTAATTCTGTTAATGCACTCTTAAAAGTATAATTATTTGTATTGTAATCAATATCAGGAATATGCATTACTTTAAATCCAGGTTGTTTTAATTCCTCTATTCCCGATGCTTTTGGCTTGCCGAGTAGATTGTTTTTTTTTCGAGAATAATAATGTCCGCCTTGAGGATCTGCATAAATATCTATTTCGACACTGCGTAAATGAAAACTATCTAATTGTACGGTAAGCGGCTCGTGTGCATAATCTAATTCTTTTGGATTTATTTCTTTTGGAAGAATTCCACTCAATCCTTTTAGGAATCTCAATACAAATTTATTGGCACGTTTGTGATAACTATTGTGACTGCCTAAAATTTGCAGTTGGTTTATTTTTAACTCATTTATATTATACAAACAAGAATCATCTTTTGAATAAGAATAGAAATTAATAAATAATAATTTTAGGACAAAGAGTAATGCTAGATAAGTACGCATATAGAAAGTTTTGCTTGATTTTTTTACTCAGCTATTTTCCCGATATTTTGTTTGTCAGCTGCAGAAATGGGATTAATTCTTGCTAATTCACCAGTTGGAAATTTACAGGTATAATCCGTAAACATATTTGGATATAATTTATGCTTTGGGTCTGCACGATAATAATCGGTAGATACAACTTGAGCACCACTGCTAAAGGCAGCATTCATTTGGCTATAATTGTTAGTTTTATTTTGTCTATTAGGTTCATCGGCACGTGTGCGCACTAAATAACCTTTTGCTACATTTTTTTTTATTTTTTCTTGCCCTTTTATTGGATCATTTTCTTCGGTAAAAGCAGCTTCCGGCTTGCCAGGTTCAGCCATTACAAACATGGCTCTGCCTTGTAAAGAAGGATGACCTTTCAAATAATCATCTACAGCTTTGCCCTCCAAAGTGAAAATAAATTTTCCTCTTGATTCTCCAACTGTAGGCCAATTCCCTGCTAATACCGCATCCTCTAAAGTTGCATAATTACCTCTTACTTTATCTGGAGTAATTATTTTATCTAAATTTTCTCCAAAAACAGATTTGATTTCTGTGTCAATATTATCAGCGAAAGCAGGTGTAAATTTAATTGCTTTTACAAACCCAAGAAACCCTAAAATATCGCCAACTGTTTCTTCTTTGGATTCTATTAGAATAACAAAAGGTAAATGATTTGGATGTGCATCAGACCAATCTTTTAGGGCTTGTAGTGCATCCTTGAAGGTGTAAAAAAGTGTTTCATAATCTATGTCAGGAATGTGTAATACTTTTAATCCCGGTTGTTTTAGTTTATCTATATGTGATTCTACTGTCATGTGTGCAAATCGATTTCCATTTCTATTATAAAATAAACCTCCATTTGGGTCGTTATAAATATCAATCTCAACACTTCTCATTCCATAAGTATTTAATTGTACATCAAATGGCTCGTGAGAATAATCCAATTCTTCTACTTTATATTGTGTAGGCAATAAGGAATTTATATTCGTTAAAAATGCAAATAGACGATTGTCCATGTGTTGGTGATAGCTATTATGGCTTCCTAAAATTTGTAGTTGATTTATTTTTAATTTGTTGATGTCCGTTTGATTCGGAATAGGAGCTTTTCGAGTTTTGCTATTTTCTTTTTTACAACCAACAGTAATGGTGGCTAACATAAGAAGCAATAAATATGTTTTCATTCGAAAAATTTTAAAATTCAATGAAGTTAGTTTATTTATACAAATTATTTATGTTTGACTGTTTCTTTTTTTGCAAATAAAAAGCGCCCATTAGGCGCTTTAGAACTTTTAAGTCTGTTATGTAAGATTGCAATCTTCGTATGAAAGTTGCGCAATATTTTCTAATGTCGCAACTTTTTTAACACATTATTTTTTAGATAATATTAATTCGCGAATATATTTCACTGGAGCACTTCCAAAGCTTAAAAAAAGTTCATTAAATTTTTTTAATTGATATGAATTTCCTTGTTGTTTTTTATAAGCCGCTCTTAAGTCCAATATTTCCTTAAATCCTGTAAAATAACAACACAACTGCACATTAGAAACCTGTACTCTGTTCCATTTTCCTTCTGCTTCCGTTTTTTGTTGAAATGCTTGTCGTTCCAATAAATCCAAAGCATCTTCCTTACTCATGTTTTTAGTGTGTACGCTTATATCAAGTATTGTATTGCAAACACTTCTTAAATTCCATTTATAATACATTAACCACATTTCTGGTTCATTATTTCCATATCCATTTTCCAGCATCATTAATTCAGAATAAACCGCCCATCCTTCAATCATGGCATTATTTGGTAAAATAGATTTTATAATGCTCGGCGATTTATTGCTATAAACCAATTGCACAAAATGCCCTGGAATGGCTTCATGAATATTTAGAATTTGTAATACATAATGATTATACTCTCGTAAATAACTTTCTGACTTTTCTGCACTCCATCCATCCAATGTTCCGACGTTGTAATACGATATTCCTTTGTTTTCATAAGGACCCGGTGAGCTCATCGAGGCTCCTGCAACACCAGCAAAATAGCCCGGCTCTTTACGTACTTTTAGTGGTTTATTCGGGTCTAAGTACAGCAGGTTTTTTGCTTTTACAAAAGCACTTAATTCCGGTAATTGTTTTTCTATTTCATTTTTAAAATTTTGAGGTGCTACGTGTTGCATAGAAATGGTATCAATTACTTTCTTTATCAATGTCAATGTATCAACAGGTAATGTTTCATCTCCATAATATTTCTTCCAAAGAAGATGAGCAATTTTATACATCTCCGTATGCAAATATTCTTTTCTGCTTTCCGCAGCATCATAAATCTCCTCTACAGTATATCGACTTTGTAATTCAAATTTGAATTTATCTTCGTAAAGTTCTTTCCCCAATCGAAAATCTCTTGGTTGTTCATTTTTTAAATCTTTTAAAAACTGAATATAGGATTGGATAGCAACGGTAGCTTCTTTCCCTCTTTTCAAATATGCATCTTCGCTTTCAGGATACAGGTGCAATGCCTTTACAGAATCTACAAAATCATTTTCAAAAACAGATAAACTGCCTTCATTCTGTTGGATAGCTAATTGCAAATATTCTTTAACAGGATGCTTTATATTTTGTTTGGCGGCTTCAAAATATGTCGAAACATTTTTTAATTTTTCAAATACGATTGACATCCTCTTTTTTAAAGGCGCATAATTTTCATTAATAATATAAGCAAAAGAACCACCAATATTATAATTAGCCGGGTTCCATTCATAAGATTTTAGCATATTTAATTCCCAAATAGAATAGTTTAAATAGTTTTCAATTATATGATAATCTATTTTATTTATATCAGATAATTTAGAAAAGGAATATGTTTGTAATTTTTTTAATTCATTTTTTGCAAAATCAATTTCTTTTTTTCTTTCCTCTACATTCGGAATAGGCAAGAGTTGGTCGTATTTATGATAACCAATAGAACTTGCCCATTCAGGATATATTTTCCACAATCGCTCTGTGAACTCTTTTTTGTAACGGTTAAAAGAAATAGTTGAATCATTACCAGCAGCGGACGCAAAACTCGCATTTCTCCATCCAGCTATAAAAAGGAGACACCATATCCAATTTCTCATACTTTATTATTTTATGATTTAAAGATACTAAATTCATTAATCTTTATTTAAACTAAAGAGTTGTGTAATCGACTAACATTTGTATAATTTTATCCTATGCTTTTTATGCAGTTCCATATTGCTCACCCTGTACATCACTCCAAGTAGGAGTGTATTATATGTTTTCAATCGAATCTTATTGTTTTCTAATCTATTTTTTATTCAAAAAATGTAAATTTGTTTTATGCAAAAATTAAAACTTGCCATACAAAAAAAAGGTCGTTTAAGCGATGAATCTATTAAACTGATAAATGAATGTGATATTGCATTTCCTAACAGTAGCGGAAAATTAATTGCTGCTGCTTACGATTTTCCTTTAGAAATTTTATTTCTTAGAGATGATGATATTCCCGATTACGTGCAAGACGGCGTTGCCGATATTGGAATAGTAGGAGAAAATGTATTGGTAGAATCCAACAAACAAGTAGATGAAGTATTGCAAATGGGTTTTGGAAAATGTCGTTTGTCTTTAGCCGTTCCTCGCAATATGAATTATTCTTCCATCAAAGATTTAGATGGAAAATCTATTGCCACTTCCTATCCTCGTATTTTACAAAATTATTTAGATGCTCAACAAGTTAAAGCATCTATTCACGTAATCAGTGGCTCGGTAGAAATAGCACCTGGTATCGGCTTGGCAGATGCAATCTGTGATATTGTAAGTACAGGCTCTACTTTATTGAGTAATGGATTGAAAGAAGCAGAACAGATTTTTCAATCTCAAGCAGTTTTAATAAAACACCCACAACTATCCGCAGAGAAAACAGAAATTTTAAATCAATTGATGTTTCGTTTGGAATCTGTAAAAAGGGCACAAAAAAATAAATATATTTTATTAAATGCTCCCAATGAAAGCTTACCAAAAATATTCGATTTGTTGCCTGGGATAAATGCACCAACGGTTCAAGCACTTTCAAAAGAAGGTTGGAGTTCTGTACATTCCGTTATTGCAGAAAAAGATTTTTGGGGAAAAATCCAGCAACTGAAAGCAGCCGGTGCAGAAGGTATTTTAGTAATGCCGATTGAGAAATTAATTTATTAATTGTAATATAAAAAAATGCAAGTAATAAAATATCCAGATAAGAATAATTGGGAAGAATTGGCAAAACGACCGATTCAATCTTTGGAAATTATTGAACAAAGGGTGTTACCTATTTTAGAAGATGTAAAGAATCGCGGTGATGAAGCATTAATACATTATGCACAACTTTTTGATGGCGTTGCTTTAGATAATTTATTAATAAGTAAAGAAGAAATTAAAACGGCAGAAAAATTAATTTCTATAGAATTAAAAAATGCCATTCAACTGGCGTATAAAAACATTTTTACCTTTCATCAAAAACAACAAAGTGCTGTCGAAGTCGTAGAAACGATGCCAGGTGTGCAATGCTGGCGCAAATCTATCGCAATTGAAAAAGTTGGGTTATATATTCCAGGTGGATCAGCACCATTGTTTTCTACTGTTTTGATGTTGGCAATTCCGGCAAATATTGCTGGTTGCAAAGAAGTAGTGTTATGTACTCCGCCTGATAAAAATGGAAATGTACACCCTGCAATTTTATACAGCGCTCACTTGTGCGGCGTTACAAAAATTATAAAAGCCGGCGGCGCACAAGCTATTGCTGCAATGGCGTATGGAACAGCATCTGTCCCTAAAGTTTTTAAAATTTTTGGACCAGGAAATCAATATGTAACAGCAGCCAAACAATTAGTGAATAAAACAGGAGTGGCTATAGATATGCCGGCAGGTCCGAGTGAAGTATTGGTAATTGGTGATGATGAAGCAAGACCAGATTTTATTGCTGCCGATTTATTATCGCAAGCAGAACACGGCCCAGATAGTCAAGTAATTTTCGTTACCACGCACGAGATGTATTTAAACATGGTGCAGTTTGCTTTGGATGAACAATTAAAACAACTATCCAGAAGTGATATAGCACAAAAGGCTTTGCAAAATAGTAAAATGATTTTAGTGCACGATTTGGAAGAAGCCATAGCCTTCAGCAATTTGTATGCACCGGAGCATTTAATTCTTCAAACTAAAAATGCCGAAGAATTAGCAGAAAAAGTGGTCAATGCGGGTTCTGTTTTTATTGGCCCATATTCTACAGAAAGTATTGGAGATTATGCAAGTGGAACCAATCACACCTTGCCGACCAATGGCTTTGCGACGGCTTACAGCGGCGTATCTTTAGATAGTTTTGTGAAAAAAGTTACGTTCCAACACGTTTCCAAAGAAGGATTGCATCAAATTGGAAATGCAGTAGAAATAATGGCAGAAAATGAATTATTAACCGCACATAAAAATGCTGTAAGCATTCGCTTAAAAGGATAAATAAATGAAAACAATTGATGTAAAAAAAATAGTTTGTCCGCATATTTTAAAGATGAAAGCATATTCATCGGCACGCTTAGAGTACGAAGGAAAGGAAGGCGCATTTTTAGATGCAAACGAAAATAGCTTAGGTTCGGTAACAGATACCTTGCACAATAGATACCCCGACCCTTTACAAACAGAATTAAAAATTGGAATTGCAAAAACAGAATCATTAAGACCCACTCAGCTTTTTTTAGGAAATGGCAGTGATGAGTGTATTGGAGTATTGGTTCAAAGTTATTGCATTCCAGCACAAGATAAAATAATGGTGTTGCCACCTTCATTTGCCATGTACGAGCATGCGGCGCATGTAATGAATATTGGTATTATAGAAGTATTGTTGAAAGAAGAAAATTTTCAGATGAATGTTGAGGATATGCTGAAAATTATTCAACAAGAAGAACATTTAAAAATTATTTTTATTTGTTCGCCCAATAATCCAACAGCCAATTTGATAAATGAAAATGATATTGAAACTATCTTAAATAATTTCAACGGTTTGGTGGTGATTGATGAAGCCTATCATGATTTTTCTGGAAGCAAAAGCTGGACTCAACGTTTGGATGAATTTCAAAATTTAGTAGTGATAAATACTTTCTCTAAATCGTGGGGAATGGCCAATGCACGCTTGGGAACGTTGTATGCTAATGAAGAAATAATTCAGTATATGAACGTTATTAAAATGCCTTATAATGTCAATCAACACACGATTAATTTGGCATTACAAGCGTTGAATAAAATAGATAAAAAAAATCAATTTGTAAAAGAATTGGTCGAAGGTAGAAAATGGTTAGAAACCGAAATGCAACAAATTCCTCTTATTCAACAAATTTATTCTTCGGATACAAATTTTATTTTATTCAAAGTAGATGATGCAAACGCATTGTATCAATTTCTTTTATCGCAGAAAGTTATTATCAGAAACAGAGACAAAACACCGTTGCTTAAAGGTTGCCTACGTGTGAGTGTTGGAACAAAAGAAGAAAACCAGAAATTTATAAATGCATTGAAAAACTATCCATCCTAAATTTATGCTATGCAAAAAATATTATTTATAGATCGTGACGGTACATTAATTGTAGAACCGAAAGACAATTTTCAGACAGATAGTTTTGAAAAATTACAATTTATTCCCAAAGCTATTTACTCCTTAAAAAAGATAAAAGAATCAACAGATTATACATTGGTGATAATTACCAATCAAGATGGATTGGGAACAAAATCTTTTCCAGAGAAAAAATTTTGGGGACCACACAATTTGATGCTGGATATTTTCAAACAAGAAGGAGTAGAGTTTGAGGAAGTATTGATAGACCGAAGTTTTGCCAAAGATAATTTACCAACGCGCAAACCCAACACAGGATTGTTAAACCATTATATCAATAATCCAAAATACGACTTGCAAAATTCGTATGTGATAGGAGATAGATTAACCGATATTCAATTAGCGAAAAATTTAGGTACAAAAGGAATTTTGTTAGGAAGAAGTGCTGATAAAACAGACGATAATAAATTAAATCAACCAGCACTTAAAAATGTAATTGCACTCAAAACAAATAGTTGGGATGAAATTGCAACGTTTTTAATTCAGCCTGCAAGAGTAGCAACTGTTAATAGAATTACTAATGAAACCAATATTGCTATCAAATTGAATTTAGATGGAAAAGGAAAATCATCTATCAAAACAGGATTGGGATTTTTTGATCACATGTTGGAGCAATTATCTAAACATTCAGGATGTGATATGACCATAAAAGTAAAAGGCGATTTGCATATTGACGAGCATCATACAATTGAAGATACAGCGATTGCATTAGGCGAAGCCTTTCAGCAAGCATTAGGCAATAAAAAAGGCATTAGCCGTTATGGATATTTATTGCCAATGGATGATGTATTGGCGCAAGTAGCTATCGACTTTTCTGGCAGACCTTGGTTAGTTTGGAACGCACAATTTAACAGAGAAAAAGTAGGAGATATGCCTACTGAATTATTTTATCACTTTTGGAAGTCATTTTCAGATGCAGCTAAATGCAACTTGAATATTAAAGCAGAAGGCGACAATGAACATCACAAAATTGAAGCCATTTTTAAAGCAGTTGCGAAGTCAATAAAAATGGCTGTTAAGCGCGAAGGAAACGAACTTCCAAGCACCAAAGGAATATTGTAGTAGCGTTTATATTTCTTACGAAATAAAATACTATCATTCCAAAATGAAGTGAATCTTCTCATTTTTCTTTATCTACTAATAATTTTCAGTATTAATTTTTACGTGAACAAAACATATAAAATTTAGCACCAAGTATTGTTCAATGCGCCTGATTTTTTTAATAAAATTCATGTAATTTCTCAATTTATCGACATTATTTTCATTCGAATATAGGTAAAATCTCTTTTGTAAGATTATCTAATTATTATCTAATTATTTTAATTTTTATTTAATTGATTGATTAACAATCATTTTGAATATCAATAACACACTTAGTCTATAAACCATATAGAGTAAGTGTATTTATTTAATTAAGTTTGCAGCAGAAGCGAAAAAAATAGTATTCAAAAGAGATTAAATCGCAAAAAAATTATTAACCAATAAAAAAATTAACCTTATGAAAAAAATGTTTTATCTCATCTCGGCAATCTTGTTGGCCAACACAGGTATATATGCGGAGAACACTTTGCACGGAACCGTGAAAGATGCCAACGGCGATGCACTGCTTGGAAGTATTGTTGAAATCAAAGGCACAAATACTTACGGCATAACAGACACCAGTGGCTTTTTTAAAATTTCCGTTGCAGATAAATTGCCTATTACTTTGTCGGTTAGTTACATCGGTTATATTAGTAAAGAAATAAAAGTGGCAAACATATCTGATAGTGAATCTTTAGAAATAGTGCTAACAGAAGGTGCGGCATTATCCGAAATAACAGTAACAGCAAGAAGACGTTCCGAATCCATACAGGATATTCCGATTGCTATTTCTGCATTGAGCGGTGAGTTGGTGGCGGATGCAGGCGCATTTAACGTGAACAGAATAAAAGAAATTGTGCCGAATGTGCAATTGTATTCATCCAATCCGAGAAATACCACTTTAAATATTCGTGGCTTGGGTTCTACTTTTGGCTTAACAAATGACGGCATCGACCCAGGAGTAGGTTTTTATGTAGATGGTGTATATTATGCCCGACCAGCTGCAACTACGCTCGATTTTATTGATGTGGAACGCATAGAAGTATTGAGAGGACCACAGGGAACATTGTTCGGAAAAAACACGACTGCTGGTGCATTTAATATTACCACCCGCAAACCGAGTTTTAAAACAGGAGCGAATGTAGAGGTAAGTTATGGAAATTATCAATTTGTTCAGGCAAAAGCATCTATAACAGGACCTTTAACGAAGAATAAAAAAGTGGCAGGTCGTATTTCTCTTTCTGGCACACACCGCGATGGTTTACTAAAAAATGTAGCCACCGGCAATGCCACTAATACACTTAGCAATATAGGTATCAAAGGGCAAGTATTGTATAAACCGATAGAAAAAGTAAGTATCACGTTTGCCGGAGATTATAACCGCCAACGACCAGACGGTTACGCACAGGTAGTTGCCGGAGTTGTAAAAACACAGCGTGCTGGCTACCGGCAGTTCGATTCCATTATTGCGGATTTGGGCTATTCATTGCCGAGCACCAATCCATTCGATAGGAAAATAGACCACGACACGCCTTGGCGTTCTTTAAATGATTTGGCGGGCGCATCTGTAAATGTGGACGTGAAATTAGGAAAAGGAACATTAACTTCTACTACAGCTTACCGTTATTGGAAATGGGGACCGTCTAACGATCGCGATTTTACAGGCTTGCCGGTTTTGACATTGTCACAAGCGCCGTCCAAACATCATCAATGGTCGCAAGAAGTGCGTTATGCAGGCGATTTGGCAAAAAATCTAAGCGGTGTTTTTGGCGTGTTTATGTTAGGACAAGACTTAAGAACCAATCCATATCATACGGAAGAATCGGGTGCGGCGCAATGGCGTTTTTCTCAAAACTCTACCAGTAGCAACTGGCAAACACCAGGCTTGCTTGAGGGTTATGGTATCCGTACCAGAAGTAAACTTACTTTGTGGAGTGCAGCATTGTTTGCACAAATAGACTGGATTCCTGTTAAAAATTTTCATATTTTACCTGGTATTCGCTTGAATTATGATTATAAAGGAGTAAATTATAATAGGGAAACTTACGGAGGACTTGAAACTACCAACCCTGCTTTAATTGCCATAAAAAAGAGTGTCTATTCTAGTCAAGCATTTGATACTACTGCGCAGAAAGTAAACTTTTCGGGACAGCTGACACTTTCTTATAAACCGATAAAACAACTGAATGTTTTTGCTACTTATTCAACTAATTTCAAACCTATTGGGGTCAATTTGGGCGGTCTCCCAACAGCAAGCGGCCGGGTAATGACGGAATTAGCCATTATAAAACCCGAATTAGAACATCACGTAGAAGTAGGGGTGAAAACAAACCCTTCTTTAAATTCTACGTTGAATGCAACCTTCTTCCATACCATTGTGAAAAATTATCAAACACAGGTGCAAACGGCAGAAGTAGGCGTAAACAGAGGTTATCTTGCTAATGCTGAAAAAGTAAGAGTATTGGGGTTAGAATTAGAGGGAAGTTTTAGCTATAAAGAATATGTGAGCGTATATGGTAATTTTAATTACACCGACGGAAAATATATAAAATTTACTAACGCACCTGTTCCGTTGGAAGAAACTGGCGGAACGCAAGCATTTAAAGATATTTCTGGCGGTAGATTACCCGGTATTTCTAAACTTGCTGGTGCTATCGGTGGCGAGTTCGGCTATCCAGCAAAATTCATTGGTCAATCGTATGGTAAATATTTTGTAGCGATAGATGGCACTTTGCGCTCTTCTTTTTCATCCAGTTCGTCACCTTCAGCGTTTTTAAATATCAATGGATATGGTTTGATGAATTTGCGTTTTGGATATAAATCGCAAAAAGGAGTTTCGTTCTATTTATGGTCGCGCAACTTGCTAAACAAAAATTATTTTGAGCAATTGCTGCCCGCTGCTGGCAATGCCGGTCAATATGCTGCCGTACTTGGCGACCAAAGAACCTTTGGGTTAACACTGCGGTATAATTATTAATGATGAATTTACGAGTTTGAGAAAATTGAACATAAAACAAGCATGATTATCAAACTTCCTCAAAAATATTTTTGCAGAATTAATTAGTTTAAATATCTTTGTAGTATGACAATAAATAAATTTTGGTGGTGGAATGGCAAACGACAATAGGCGTTGTGTACTTCTGTTTCTAAATTCAGTATATCAGCTCGCCTTTAAAGCGGGCTGTTTTTTATTTTAGAACCGTTTTGCTCTTCTCAACAGCGTTTCCCAAAAGGGACTCTGCGTAAGTAAAAACAGTATAAAAAATATAATCTACTGTGTGAAACCTTGCGCTAAATGTGAAAACTGAACCAACCGAATAGAAAAATGTAAAACATAAAATATAGAAAATGAAATACAATTTTAAAACCACCTATAAGAAAATACTTTCCGATATGCTTACCCCGGTAAGTATTTATTTGCGATTGAGAGCACGATTCGAAAATTGTATCTTGTTGGAAAGCTCCGATTATCATGGAGACGAGCATAATTTCTCGTATATCTGCTTTCAGCCTATGGCTGGTTTTAAAGTAGAAGACAATAATTTTATTGCCCATTACCCAGATACAAAATCAGCAACCATTTCTCTAAAAGAACAACCATTAACAGATTGTATTCAAGATTTTTTAGATGCTTTCCATATTCAACCAATTCCTGTACCCATTATATCCAACGGCTTGTTTGGCTATATGACGTATGATGTGGTTCAACAATTTGAAGATATTCAATTTCGCCATCAACAAGAACAAATTCCTATTGCTCAATATTTTTGTTATCAATATATCATTGCATTCAATCACTTTAACCATGAACTTTATATGGTAAAAAATGAAATTGAAAACGTAGCATTAAACGCAGTTAGTTTTGAGGAGATTGAAAGTATTATAAAATATAAACCATTGCAATTAGACCACTTTAATGCCGAAGTAGAAAAAACCTCCAACCTTACCGACGAGGAATATTTGGCAATGGTAGAGAAAGGCAAAGAAGCTTGCTACAGGGGCGATGTTTTTCAAATTGTATTAGCACGTCAGTTTCAGAAAAAATATCATGGAGATGATTTTAATGTATATCGTGCCTTGCGTTCTATCAATCCGTCACCTTATTGCTTTTACTTTGATTTTGGAAACTTCCGATTGATGGGTTCTTCGCCCGAGGCACAATTGATAATTAAAAATAACAAAGTAACCATTCACCCAATTGCCGGTACTTTTAGAAGAACCGGTGATGATGTTAAAGATGCTGCCTTAGCAAAAAAATTATCAGACGACCCGAAAGAAAATGCAGAACATATTATGTTGGTGGATTTAGCTCGCAACGATTTATCGAGAGGAGGGAAGAACACCAAAGTAGAAGTTTATCGAGAAGTACAATATTACTCACACGTCATTCATTTAGTTTCAAAAGTATCCGCAGAAATTACTTCCACTTCCGACAAAATAAAAATCATTGGCGATACTTTTCCCGCAGGCACATTGAGCGGTGCACCCAAATACAAAGCCATGCAATTGATTGATAAATATGAAAATTGTAGTCGCGGATTTTATGGCGGTTGTATTGGTCATTTAGATTTTAATGGCGATTTCAATCATGCCATTATGATACGCAGTTTTTTTAGTAAAGACAATACACTTACTTTTCAAGCCGGCGCTGGTATCGTTTCAGACTCTATTCCGCAAAACGAATTACAAGAAGTGGAAAATAAATTAGCCGCATTAAACTCGGCTATATCGTTGGCGAATACGCTTTAGGTATATAATATTAGAGATATAATTAATAAAATAATAGACAAAAGTTAATTTTTTTCGTAATTAACTATTATTCGTTATTTTTATTTAATTTTATGATAGCTGTATTCCAATGTATAAAATTTTTACTACTCACCAAAATAATTTTAATATTAATTGCTGCGCAATTCTATTTTTTATATTCTCGATGCATTCATATACTATTGCAGCAGATTGGAAAATAAAAATAGATAGTGTTTACAGTATGGGCTCTGCACTTACTTTTGATATTAATAATGATGGAATAATGGATATAATTATACCCAAAGGTTATGAAGATACAACTTTTCATTTTGTATCAGGAGTAATGGCATTAGATGGCATAGATGGTAAACTTATATGGGATCTTAGAAGACGCTTTGATATTTATGGAACAGGGAAAGAATTAGACGTAAATAACGATGGTATTTCTGAATTAATTTTTGTTGGAAGATTAGGAGAATTTTTTGCTGTTGATAAATATAATGGCAAATTAATTTGGGAGTTTTTGGATACGAAAAATATGTATCCTAAAGATTCAGGGTGGTTTAATTTTTATGATCCACAAATTATTGATGATATAAACGGAGATGGAATTAAAGATATTGTAATTACAAATGGAGGAAATGCAGAGGCTGGGGCTGGAGATTCAATTAATAGATACCCAGGATATATTATGTTGGTAAGTGGTAGCAATGGTAGTTTAATATCAAAACTTAGAACACCAGATTATAAAGAAACTTACATGTCTCCAATCATTCATGATTTCTTAAATGATGGAAATCAGTATGTATTATTTGGAACAGGCGGAGAAACTATTAAAGGTAGTTTTTGGGCAATTAGATTAGATTATCTTCAATCAATGGATTCTACTAAATTTATTAAAATTTTATCTGGAACTACTAAAGGTTTTATAACAACGCCCTCAATGGCAGATTTAAATCTTGATAATAAATTAGATATAATAATTGCAGGATTTGATGGAACTATAACAGCCATAAATGGCGGCGATTTTTCTAAATTATGGTCGGTGGATTTTCAAGGATATGAAGCATACACCTCTGCCGCCATTGGATTAATTAATACAGATACTATTCCAGATGTAGCCATAAGCTTAGGCTATGGATTGTTTTCAGATTATTTTCATACTCTTCATGTCGCAATTAATGGTTCTAATGGTGAGATATTAGACACATTTAAAACTAATGGAGATTTTTCTTTAAGTTCACCTATAATAGGAAAATTTGGCAATCATTTTAATGACGATGTTCTTTTTACCACTAATTATATTTTTCATGGAATTGAAAAAACTATATTCCATGTTTACAATTTTAACAATCATTCTTTTACAGATTTTGACTCCATCTTCAACGGATTTTTATTTACCCAAACCCCAATGTTTGAAAATATTGATAATGATACAGAAATGGATTTTGTATTTGTAGAAACACAACATTTTATATTGCATAATGACTCTCTTACAAATATTAAAATTAACAAAAAAAGTTATCCATCAGTTAAAACATTCACACCTAATTGGTCCAAATTTTATGGTCTAAATAGAGATTGCAAGTATATTAATAATAATAAATACACAAAAATTGATTATTTTAAATCAACTCCTTTAAATGCAAAATATTATCATCATAATATTTTACTGAGTGAATTAATTACAAACCAAAATTATCAATTATTCATTTATACTATCAGCGGACAATTAGTAGATAAATTCCCCATTTTAAATA
>JBDKHK010000187.1:0-2669 GCA_039797705.1 Bacteroidota bacterium | reverse complement strand
TAATTTTTTTAATGTTAAAAATGAAGCTTCAGAGATTATGTAAATAAAATGGAAAACTATCAAATTAATTAAGTTACCTATATTCGTTAAAAACTAAAACGCTAAGCCGTTTGTGGGAAATGTCTAATATTATGATTAATTTTAATGCTTTTGAATCAGTACGTAAGAAATACACTAAAAATTGCATGCCTTTTTTGTATGAATTACGTAATTTGGCCCAAGATAAGAAAATATATCAAGGATTAAAAATACTTCATAATATTCCTCTAACTATAGAAGCTGTATTAAAAATAGAAATCCTTTTATTAGGTGGCGCAGAAGTTACGGCAAGTTGCATTAGTAGTTTGCCGCCAAGCTTAGATGCGATAGAGGTATTAAAAAGTGCAAATGTTGAGGTGCAAATAGAGCATGTTTTCAATAAAACATATGATTTTCACTTGGATTGCTGCGGCGAACTGCTCAATATTTCCCCTCCCAAGATCGGTGCGGTAGAGTTGACCAAAACTGGAAGTACATTATATAAAAAAGCGAATTGCCTTTATCCTATTGTTTCGGTTGATGATTCTCTCCTAAAATTGTTGGAAACAATGTTAGGAACAGGAGATGGATTTCTTAGAGCTTTAACGAATAAATTTGGCTATGATATTTCTAATAAAAAATTTATATTATTTGGATTTGGAAAGGTTGGTAGAGGTATAGCACACTCACTAATGAAGTTTACTGACAGAATAGTAGTAATTGATATAAATAAAGAATCGATGGCAATGGCTTTAAAGCGTGGAATTAAATACATAGATAGCACAAATAGGGAAATAATTGCTGAGGAACTAAAAGACAGTTCTTATATAGTTTGCGCAACTGGCATAAAAAACGTAATGACGGATTTTTATTCTTTTAATAAGTTTAATTTTAAAAAGACCATACTGATTAATATGGGTGCATATGATGAATATGGAGATAATTTTGCTGAAAATGAGGTTTTATTTGACAAAAAACCTTTCAATTTTTCTATCTCAGAGCCAACAACTATGAAATATTTGGATCCAATTTTTTATGCACATAATTTAGGAGTAGACCTGATTTTATCTAAAAGAATAGGCCACGGATACAATGCTTTTCCAGATGATTTAGCTAGGGAAATATTAAAAAATTGGTCTAGTATTTATCAGGAAGAGTTCTTTAATATAGAAGAATATTTCCGTTAAATTTTATAAGGAATGTTAATGAACAATAAAAGCTCAAAAAATGATATAGATATTAATATAAAATATTATTTAGATAATATAGTAGAACAGATTCCATATTTTATTTTTTGGAAAAATACAGATTTGGTATACCTTGGATGTAATCAGAAGTTTGCAAATCTCATTAATAGAAAATCACCACAAGAAGTTATTGGTGAGACTGACTTTACTTTAGGTTGGGGAGAAGGGGAATCTGAGTTATTCAGGTACGGAGATAGGGAGGTGATGAATGGGAATTCTAAAGTAAATGTAGAAGAAGTGCTTATTAGATCTGATGGCTCTCGAATTGTCATGTTGGTTAATAAATTACCCATGCTCGATAAGGATGGTAACTGTATTGGAATCTTAGGTACATCTATAGATATTACTGAACGAAAAATATTAGAAGAAAATTTGAGGCTTTCCAAGGAAAAAGCAGAAGTAGCAAATCAAGCAAAAACGGAATTTCTTGAAAACATGCGTCACGATATCCGAACGCCTTTATCGGGAATTGTAGGTTGTGCGCATTTAATTCAAATGGAATCGAACAATCCAAAAAAAGTAGTTGAATATGCTAAAGACCTGGTTCAATCCAGTGACGCTTTATTGGAATTTCTTAATAAAATATTAGAGAGTATTAAGGTAGCGACAGGTGAAATTCCGGTTTTAAAGCAAAAATTTGACTTGCATAAAGAATTAGAACAGATCGTACGCTTAAACAAACCGCAAGCGAACATAAAGCACATAAATTTACATTTGGATTATGATAAAAGCATTCCAGCTTATTTGTTGGGTGATCCTCTACGATTACAACGCATTGTCCTGGAATTGGTAACAAATGCGTTAAAGTATACAAATAAAGGCGAAATTAAAGTCGGCGCACGTTTGATAAAAAATAAAACGCATACAGGGCAATTAATTATTGAGCTCTGTGTTAGTGATACAGGTATGGGTATTCCTCGCGATAAACAGAACGAAGTCTATACCCGGTTTACGCGGTTAGTTCCTGCCTATCGGGGAATTTATCCAGGAACAGGCCTAGGCCTTTCAGTGGTTAAACAATTTATCGATGACTTAGGCGGTGAAATTCATATTGAGAGTGATGTAGGAAAAGGAGCAACTTTTATTTGTTTAATTCCTTTAGAAGAGTCATTATCAACAAAAGATGGGAATGCGATAGGAGAAATACAATCGTTTGAAAGTGATACTTACTTAATCGACAAAAAAGTGGCCATGATACCTGCGTTACAAGAGAATGTTGTGACGACCGGAGAGCATGTGTTAGTGGTGGAAGACAATTCCATCGCGGCAAAAATTGCGCAGGGTATTCTGTTAAATCTTAATTGCCAAATTGATATTGCACCGGATGGGAAAACCGCATTGACTCTCATAGAGAAAAATCATTATGGTCTTATATTGATGGATATTGGCCTGTCAGATGCAGAT
>JBDKHK010000186.1:0-5329 GCA_039797705.1 Bacteroidota bacterium | reverse complement strand
AAAAATTTTTAATCAAAAACCGATGTAATCTTTATTATAAATTCTTTACCTTTGACTTGATTAATTTTCAATTAAAAATAATGTTCGAGCATATTCTGATTTCAGAGGCGTCGATCTATTTTAAGCATACTTCTACTATTAAGTTTGGAACAAAATGTCATGCCAATGAGGGCAACGATGAAAATTAAAGTAAATGCATAATAAAATGGTGAAGAACCAACTTTGAGTGTAGTTTGATTTAAATGCAAATTATGTAAGTTAAACCCATATCCAATAAATAATGATGACAATGCCACACCTAAACTAATTGAAACTTGCCGTCCCACATTAAATAACGCACTCACACGACTAACATCTTCCTTTTGAAACCCTATTACACTTATAGTTTGGATGGGTGTCCCACACAATCCACTAAATATACCCCTTATAAAAAGCAGAATGCATCCAAATAAAGCCAAATTAACCGAATTTATGAGTAAAATGCAAATAGTACACACAGCCACGCCCAAGAAACCAATAGTAATGGGTAATTGCGGCCCATATGAGTTAAATAGTCTTACTGAATAACGGCTAGTACACATAGCCCCTAACGCTTGCATTCCCATAATGACACCACTCATAAGAGCGGACATACCTATACCAATCTGAAAATACATTCCTATTAGAAAAATTGACCCAAAATGGCAAATTTGAAAGGCTAATTGAATTAAATTTGCTTGCGCAAACAATTCATTTTTAAAATATTTTATATCAAAAAGAGGATTTTTTATATTTTTCTCATACTGTAAAAAAGTATAAATAATAACTATTGATAGAAAAAATATTAATATATTATTAAAATTAACTCCATATTTACCCAAGGAAGAAATAGAATACAATAACAAAGTCAGCGCGCATGAAGATAAAATAAAACCAATCCAATCTAAGCTATTAGGATTTACAATTTTTTGTTCTTTCAAAACATAAAAGGACATTATAACCGCAATAAAGCATATAGGAACTACAAAAAGAAAAACCCATTGCCAATTTACGAAATGCACTATAGCTCCACCGAGAGCGGGTCCTAAAGCAGGGGCGATTAGTGTTGGTAAAAAAATAAAACTAGTAATGCTCGCATATTCTGAGTGATCAAAAACACGATAAACCATGGTCATTCCTACGGGAATGATAATTCCTCCTCCAATTCCTTGAAAAAATCTAAACGCTATCATTGCATAAATATTTGGAGCATAGGCACACAATAATGAAGAGAGCGCAAACAAAATAGTAGCCAGTATAAAAACCTTTTTAATTCCAAATCTATCTCCTAACCAAGCACTTATAGGGATACTGATAGCTAGTGCTATTAAAAAACTATTGGTGATCCATTCGGTTTGAGTGATAGGTACATGAAAATATTCTGCCAAACTTGGCAAAATAATATTCACTATAGTGAGATCAAGTCTATCAAGGAATAAAACACAAGAATAAATTGCTGCAACAATATAACGGTACTCAATTTTATTACTTAAATGTAAATTCATAAGAAGAAATTTATTAATTGCAAATTTTATAGCTTATAATTATTTAACATTATATTTAGGAGCATGCGAAAACTTATTTTCACTGTATTCTTCGTTTTTAGCTAGGCTAGAAAATATACCAAATTTACTGGATCCAGCAGGTGAAGCAGCGGAGAGCAAAGGAGTACGTTCATGGGCTTTAATTGCTATATTTTGACTTCTAGAGCTTCTTATACTTATATCAGTGATTTGTTCATTTTCAAGTATAGCATTTGGAATAGTTATTATTACTTCACTTTCTGTATTTAAGGTGGATTGTTGCCCTTCTATATCATTTATTTCTGAGGATTGTAAACTTTCTACACCATCCTGCAGGATTTGATTTTGTTGCGGTAATGCTATAGACGCAAACATTGGCTTAACACTAAAAGCGAGCTCGAGCGCACCCCCACTCATAGCAAATATAAAGTAGGTAAGGATAGTCCACCATGCTTTTTCAGGCATCCATTTATCTAACCCAGTATCTTCACTTAAATTCATACACCCTGTATAGTAACTTACTGCCATAGTCAAAGTAAAAATTAAAGCCATAATAGAATGTGGATAAACTAGCTTACTCTTACTAGCATTTCTTATAAAATCATTGTAATCACTGTCAATTAAATGATTTAGATCCATATTTTTAGAAAAAATTTCAGACATTAATGATGAAAATGCAGAACCTGCTGAGATTCCAGTAATAACTGTCGGCGGTAAAGTATTAGTTACAGGAATATAGTATAGGGCTTTCTGAGTTAAAAAAAAGCTCAAGGCACAAAATGATAACGTCCCAATTCCGAGCCCATATTTCAAAGCTGTCTTCCTAAAACTGAACGCTTGGGCATTATTGTTTACAGCTGGCCTCCCGATCCATTTATCCGCTAACAGCATACAATTTGAATGTATGCTGTTGTATGTATAAATATTATATGCAATTTGATTTGATATAGCCGCGTAAGCCCCTAATATATAGCTCCCGGTATTATGAGTATCAATATGTATTGCTTGCAAAATCGCTTGCGAACCCATAAATGTATTTAGCAAATTAAATGGGGCGCGTACGATCCAAACTGTTCTAGCTATAATCGTAAATATCCGTTTAATATTTCTTTCCCTATCAGTAATCGCTATTATATTTATATTCTGATTATTTTGATTTGGACCAAATTTATTCCAAAAAGCAGGTAACCTGGTAAATGAAAGAGTATAAAGTACTCCACTACTACAAATAATCATTACTGCAATTTCAGCAGACTCATTAAGTGTTAATTTATCAGAAACATAATCGAGGACTAATAAAGCTTTGCCTTCTTTGAAGGATATAGCACCAATCATTGTCGATGCAGTTTTAAAAACGCGACATACGCCATCTTTAATAACCCGGAATTCAAATTCCATAAAATAATACTCCTAATTATTTTTATTTTTATGCGGTAGGTACACCTAAATAAACTAATGCCTTAATTTCTTCATCAGTTAAAACTGGATTCCAAACATCAACAATCAATACTATTCGAGTAATTTTGCTTCTATTCCAAACTTCGTGCTCAAATGAATCGTCGAATATAATACATTTTCCGGTTTCCCAGGTTCTTATTTCATCTCCTACTCGTATTATAGCCAATGGATCTGTGACTAGACCCAAGTGGCATCTAAGCTTGAAGTTATGGGGTCCGCAATGAGGCTTTACATTGATCCCAGGAGACATTGCAGAAAAATAAACTCTTCCAGCTTGAGATGTTCCAGGAATGCTTTCTATGATTTCTCCAGTTTTAGGACAATTTAAAAAGTTTTCTTCGTATTTTATGCCATTTTTATAAAAGAAAAATGTATTCCAGGTACCATTTTCTGCCAACTCATTATTTTGTGGATGTGATTCCATAAATTGTTCATTAAAAATTGATTGCGCTTCATTTTTAATCTCATTAAAACCTGATTCCAAAAGGGATACCCATTTGTAATCTTTTGAATTATGCCATGATTTAGCCTCTTTATCAGGATAGTAAAAATCTGGAAATTGAAGAGGATCGGTAGGTTTTCTTGCTCCACGAGAACCGTTTTTTATCATTGTGATTATATTTACAAGGTCTTTCATAGAAATGGAATTATCTGTAGCCCATGCTTGTAAAAGATTAATTTTTTCTTCAATAATTTTGTTATCATTCATTTTTTTCTTCTTATATTTTTAATTGAATATTACTTTCCTGAAACCATAATTCTAAGATTAACAATGCCCATAGAGCTTCAGCATTTTCGTCATTAGGATAAGTAAGTTGTTTTTCGATCAATTCGTTTATTATATTATTTTTAAATAAATTTCTTGACCGGAAACTATGTGAACTAAGTGTATCTAATATTAAATTAAAAAGAGGATGTCCCTTTTTAAGCATTGAAGCTATTGGCAGCATAAAGGGCTGTTTAGGTCTTTTAATAATTGATTGTGGAAGCATATCCGAAGCTGCCTTATATAAAATATACTTGCCATTATCCTGGTAAATTTTAAATTTATTAGGAATCTTTCTGCTAAAATCTACGATTTGTGGCTGACAGAATGGAACTCTAACTTCTACCGCGTGAGCACTACTTAAATGATCAACTCTCCGCAAAATATAATAAGGAAATCGTTCAAGTTGGTCATATTCCAATAGAGCATGTAATCTGTCCTTATAGCTGATCTCATCTGCATTGATCTTATTAGAGGCTTTATCATAAATCGAAGTACTTCCATTCAAATAATGTAAATAGTCATTTGAATATAGTTCATTTCGTGTTTGTTTTTTAATAGCGCTTAGTTGATCTAAGTATGACGATAACCAAATTTCAGATGTGTTTGATACAGCTGTTGAAAAACGTTTATATCCAGCAAAGTATTCATCAGCACCTTCGCCTGTAAGTGCAACCTTAAATCCCTGCTTGCTAACCGCTTCAAAGAGAGCATAAGTACTAAGACTATGTGGCGCTGAGTTGGGCTGCCCAAGAGACTTCACCATTTTATAGGTATAATCGATTAACTGATTTTGCTTAATAATAATTTGGTGATGGGTCGTATTATATTTTTCAGCTACTTCTCTTGCATAATGTCTCTCATCATGAGGCCAATCCCCTTCATACCAAATATTAAACGAATGTAATTTACTATTTTTTTTTGCGGCTAAAGCAGTTATATAACTTGAATCTAAACCTCCGCTAGTTACAACACAAACATCCACGTCTGCACACATTAAAGAGGAGACTTCTTTATCAATAATATTGTGAAGATACAAACCAGCATCCTCAACATTGTTATGAAAACTATCATCAATGATTTTAGATTGATATTTTTGAATTTTAGGAGCTTGCTGATAATAGGCAGTTAAAATCGTGGCGGGTGGTAATGTATGTATTGATCTATAAATTGTTTCATTTCCCCAAATCGACTTCCCAGTTAAATAATCGTCAATTCCTTGCGGTCTTAATTCATTGCTAATGCCACCAAATTTCATCAAAGCGGGAATTTCTGAGGCAAATTTAAGCAATTTACCATTATCATCCCAGTTATAATATAAGGATTTTATACCTGATGGATCACTAGCAAGCATAATTCTCAATTTATCGCGAGTATCAACTATCGCAATTGAAAACATACCATCTAGCATTTCAACAAACCTTTCACCATATACATAGTATAATACAAGCGAGTCGCTATGCTCACGAAAAATTTTGGCCGTCGTGTCCCCAAAATTTGTTCGCATCACGCGACTTATATTAAGCCCCGATTCGTCCGGCGTCCGCCACGCACTGGCCCATTC
>JBDKHK010000185.1:0-13177 GCA_039797705.1 Bacteroidota bacterium | reverse complement strand
TTGTCAAACGTTAATCGTTAATTGTCAAACGTTAATCGTTAATTGTCAAACGTTAATTGTTAATTGTTAATTGTCAAACGTTAATCGTTAATCGTCAATCGTCAATCGTTAATCGTTAATTGTCAATCGTTAATCGTTAATCGTCAATCGTCAATCGTTAATCGTTAATCGTCAATCGTTAATCGTCAATTGTTAATCGTCAATCGTTAATTCTCATTAAAATATAGATATGGATAATGTAGATAGTTTAATTTTAGAAAATAAAAATCCTTCCCCAGAGCGGAATGAATATCAGATAGTTTTTTTGATGGCATTTATTGGTTTTTTAGCCTCCACCGATTCTATGTTACTGATGCCTTTGAGCAACATAATCATGAAGACGTATGATGTGTCTGCACAAGTTTCTACCTGGGTAATTTCGGTATATTCCATCTTTGCAGGAATAGCTGGTTTTTTATCGGCTTCAATAATGGATAGATTCGATAGGAAATATTTATTAATAGGAACCTTTGTAGGTTTTATTATTGGTACATTTCTTTGTGGATTTGCAAATAATTTTGGATTATTTGTATTGTATAGAGGTATTACGGGAATTTTTGGAGGTATAGTAGGTGGTGTTGGCGTGGCTATTGTAAGTGATTTAATTCCTTATACTCGTCGGGCAACTGCCATGAGTATTATTTCCTTATCTTTCGCAGTATCAGCAATTATTGGTGTTCCCATCGGAATTCATTTTGCAAGTGAATATAATTTATCTGTACCATTTAAACTCTTAGCAACAGTTTCATCGTTTACACTTATTCCCATTGTAATGTGGCTTCCCAAGGTTAATAAACATCTTTCCGATTATAAACCTACTAAAAGCCCTATTGGAACTATTAAAGAAGCCATCCAGGATAATAACCAATTATTAGCCCTATTGTTATCTATATTAATTGTGTTTAGTCATTTTGTAGTATTACAGTTTATAGTTCCATATATGGAAAACAATGTAGGTTTTAGTGCAAAATTAGTACCAATCATGTATTTTATTGGAGGAATCTGTGCCATTGCCTCTGCGCCATTTATCGGAAAAATATCTGACAAAAGAGGAAACTTACCTTCTTTTACGGTGTTAATGATACTTTCTTTTATTCCCATTATTTTAAGTACGCATATTAGCGTAGTGAGCATGCCGATGGCATTGTTTATCTGTTCCACTTTTTTTATTTTAGCCGCAGGTCGTATGATTCCTGCATATACGATAATGAGTGGTGCTACTGCGCCCGATAAACGTGGAGGATTTATGAGTATGCGTTCTGCCAGTATGGAATTGGGAACGGCGTTGGCTTCAATCGTAAGTGGATTTGTGGTAAAAATAGGGGAAGATGGTATTGTTCATAATTTCAATTATGTGGGCTATATTTCGGTAGCAGTTGGGCTTTTATGCATTTTTTTAGCGGCTAAAATTAAAATAGTTAGTGTTGAGTAGCTGTATTAAGTTAAGTTTATGTTGAAATTTTTATTACGGAATATCAATAGATTGATTAAATTTGTGAAAAAATAACTCTATTATGGCAAAAATAACTAAAGTATTCGGAGCAATTTTCTGTGTATTAGGTGCTATTTACTTTACAGTGTCAGTATTTTTATACATGAATACTTCTGCTTTTTTAAATTATAATGAAGCAAAGCAAATGACGTTCATTCAATCTAAAACACCTTATTTTTTCTTAGTGGCTATATTGCTTTTAATTTTTGGCGTTATCTTCGCAAAAGACAAAGTAATTGATAAAAAATCTCATTAAAAACGATGTTTGTTTTTTCATGATTATAAGTATTAATCCCTGATTTTTTTCAGGGATTTTTTTATATTTAATGAGCAATAACACCACTTCCGATAAGTTCTTCGTCCTTGTACCAAGCACAAAATTGTCCCGGAGAAATGCCTTTTTGCAATTCTTTAAAAATAATATACAAGCCCTCTTTTTGTTGATACAAATAGCATGTTTCTAATGCTTGTCTATATCGAATACGAGCCTTGTATTCTCTTCGTTCATTTGGAAACATCCTCAAGTCCTCACGAATCCAATGTATGTCTTCATTGCAAATAAAAAGTCCTGCACGGTTTAATCCTTTGTGTGTTTCGCCTTCGCCTAAGTAAATTATATTTTCTTTAGTATCTGTTTCTATAACAAATAAAGGTGCTTTAAAACCTCCAATTTTTATACCCTTTCGCTGTCCAATGGTGTAATAATGAGCACCCGAATGTTCGCCTATCTTTTTGCCATCAACAGGAGAGAAGTGGTTTGCAGTAGTTAGTTTCTTCAATTCTTCTTCTGTACAATTGTCAAATTGGTATGTAATTTTATCCTCTACACTTTCATTTGGAATAAGAATTACATTTCCCGTTTTAGGCTTTAATTGTTGTTGTAGAAATTCGGGCAAGCGCACCTTTCCAATAAAACACAACCCTTGAGAGTCTTTTTTATCTGCCGTAATTAAATCTAATTGTTTAGCAATTTTCCTTACTTCCGGTTTGGTTAATTCTCCAATTGGAAACAGTGCTTTGCTTAATTGTTCTTGACTTAATTGGCACAAAAAATAACTTTGGTCTTTATTTTTATCTACACCAGCAAGCAGATGAAATATCTTTTCATTTTCGGTATTGATAGTTTCACTTTTTCGGCAATAATGACCAGTGGCTACATAATCTGCCCCAATAGCAAGCGCATGTTTTAAAAAGATATCAAATTTGATTTCTCTGTTGCACAATATATCCGGATTGGGAGTCCTACCAGCTTCGTATTCTGCAAACATATAATCTACGATTCTATTTTTATATTCTTCACTTAAATCTAAAGTTTGAAAAGGGATTCCTAATTTTTGTGCAACCAACAAAGCGTCGTTACTGTCATCAATCCAAGGGCAATCACCCTGAATAGTAACGCCACCATCGTGCCAGTTTTTCATAAATAATCCAATTACTTCATATCCTTGTTGTAGCATTAAATATGCAGCAACGCTGGAGTCCACTCCACCAGACAAACCTACTACCACCCGTTTTTTCATCTTGCAAAATTATATAAAACAATGCTCATTGTTATGTTATAGAATAATGAATCCAATCTATATTAAGATTTTTTGAATAGAGTATTGTTGGGCTTTAACTTAATTCTATTGTACAGTGATATAAATTTTTACTACAAAATTCATTCGCTTATTGGATTATTGAAATGTTCTATTTCTTTATTCTATACTTCAAATACCACCAATTTGGGTTATTCTATTCTACTTTTTCTCCAATTGCTATTTTGTACATTTTCTGTTTCTTCAAATACAACAAAATTGGCTGAATTTTCTTTTTGTAATTTGCTTGCTATCAATGCGGCTAATTTTAATTCGTCTTTATTTATTTCATTTGGATGAAAATAATTTTCTACAAATTTAGTATCAAAATTTCCAGTGGTAAAAGCAGCATGATTTAATACAAAAGTCCCAAATGGAAGGGTAGTTTTTACCCCTTCAATTTTATAATTGTGAATAGCATTTTTTAGTTTTTCAATAGCATCTTGTCGGTTAGTACCGTGTGCAATTAATTTGGCAATCATTGGGTCATAATAGATAGGTATATCCATGCCTTCATCAAAGCCATCATCTACTCGCACGCCCTCGCCGGTAGGAATTTGATACACTTCCAGTTTGCCAATATCTGGCAAGAAATTATTACTCGGGTCTTCAGCATATACACGCAGCTCGATAGCGTGTCCATTTATTTTTAAATCTTCTTGAGAGAAAGAAATTTTTTCACCTTTGGCAATATTGATTTGTTCTTTTACTAAATCTATTCCCGTTATCATTTCAGTCACAGGATGTTCTACTTGCAAGCGCGTATTCATTTCTAAAAAATAAAAATCTAAATTGGCGTTTACAATAAATTCTACGGTACCTGCTCCTAAATAATTGACGGATTTGGCAACTTGCACCGCTGCTTCGCCCATTTTCTTACGCAAAGCAGGAGAGAGGACTGCACTCGGAGCTTCTTCCACTACTTTTTGATGACGCCGTTGTACAGAGCAATCTCTTTCAAATAAATAAACAATATTGCCGTGAGAATCACCCAAAACTTGTATTTCAATATGACGTGGAGAGGTAACAAATTTTTCTATAAAAACACTTCCATCGCCGAATGCTGAAGTAGCTTCGGAAACAGCCAGTTTCATTTGTTCTTCAAATTCGTCTAAATTATTAACGTTGCGCATGCCTTTTCCGCCACCGCCGGCACTTGCTTTTATCAAGATAGGAAAGCCAATCGCAGTAGCTAATTTTTTTGCTTCCTCAATATCTGTAATGGGTTGGTCGGTGCCAGGTACTAATGGAACATCAAAATGCGAAACGGCTTGTTTGGCTGCTAATTTACTGCCCATTGTCTCAATAGCTTCTACACTGGGTCCTATAAAAATAATTCCATTATCCTGACAGGCTTTTGCAAAGGTGGCATTCTCACTCAAAAATCCATATCCGGGATGTACGCCATCTACCTTTAGGTTTTTACAAACCTCCAATATAGTGTCAATTTTTAAGTAAGACTCTTTGGACGCTGCAGGGCCTACACAAACGGCTTCGTCGGCAAAGCGCACATGAGGCGAGTTTCTATCTGCTTCGGAATAAATAGCAACAGTAGATATTCCCATACTTTTGCAAGTACGCATAACACGCAATGCTATTTCACCTCGATTCGCTACTAATATCTTTTTCATTCTTTTTGGTGGTGTGTTTGATTTGTTTTAAAAATATTCGGAAAAATATCTATTCTCTGTTGAAGTGCAAAGTGTTCTATTTTATTTTATTGTAACAAAAGTAAAGAAATTACCCGATTGTTGGGAAGGCAATTATTTTATTAAAGTATTCGGACAATTTTTATAAAACGTTTGGCATAATATGGCTCGCTTAATTTGTTGATTATAACACCTTTTGTGGTAGAAGCGTGAATAAACAATACATCATCTTTGGTGGTTTCTGTAATAATTCCTACATGTCCCGCTTTCTTTACATTGGCATCAGAGCCGGTAAAAACGATAACATCGCCTTTTTGAGCATTGGATTTTTGTACGGTCGTTCCATAGGCAGAAAAATCATAAGAAGTTCGTGGAACTTTTATATCAAAATGTGTGAATACATAAAATAGAAAACCCGAACAATCCAATCCACCGTTTTTTGGGTCGGCAGAAGCGTATTTGTAAGGTGTATTTAATTGTTTTTTTGCAAACCAAACTAATCCATCTACATTTGTTTTTGTAGAAGAAGAAGGTTTTGGTTTAGAGATGTTGGTCGTTTGTGTAGCTTTTTTAGAAGCAGAACAGGCACTCAATAAAACGATAAAAAAACTGAAAAATACTAAGGCGAACAAAGGTGGAATACGAACAGACATGCAGAAACTTATTTACTTGGATTTAATGTAATGTTGCGACTAAAATAGTCTATTTTTGTAGATAAATTACAACAATAACCATGCCTTAATTATTTAGGTAAAATAAAAAGGAATGTTGAATAATATAATCAGATTAGTACAAAAAGAAATTCAATTAGAGTTGCGTCAAAAGACGGCATTGGGCACTATTTTTATTTATGTATTAGGCACGAGTTTCCTTATTTATTTAGTGTTTCAAGGCAATATCACCCTTCCGATGTGGGTGTCTTTATTTTGGATTATTGCATTATTTACCACCGTAAACGCAGCCTCTAAATCTTTTATGAAAGATGCCAATGAACAATTTTATTATTTACGAAGTATTGTTTCACCTTTAGAAATTATTTTATCAAAAATCATTTATAATGCTTTATTAATTACTGTACTGTCATTGGTAATTTATCTTGTTATGATTTTATTTTTTAATCAAAATGTAGAACACAAAGGATTGTTTTTATTGACCGTACTATTAGGTGCAATTGGCTTTTCCAATTTATTCACCTTATTGTCGGCAATAACGGCGCGTACACAAAATTTTGTATTGTTGGCAATACTTGGTTTTCCAATTATTTTGCCACTTTTATTATTAATAGTAAAAATGAGTGAATTGTCTAATTTTGCTATTCAGCAAAAAGATATTTATATGCACTTAGGCGCAATTGGATTATTGGATATGATAACCTTAGTACTTTCAATTGTTTTGTTTCCGTATATTTGGAAAGATTAAATTATGTCTATGAAAAAGAATTGGTGGAAATATTTATGTATTGTTTTATTGTTTTATACCATTATAGCTGGTTTTTTAGGTCCCATTCCGCAATTAAATATTTTAGAAGAATCTATCCGCAATTTATACTTTCACGTTCCAATGTGGTTCTCTATGATGGCTATGATGTTGGTATCATTGGTATTTAGTATTCGCTATCTAAGCAAACAAAAAATTACAGATGATATTGTAGCAGCATCGTTTGCTAAAGTCGGTTTTATATTTGGGTTATTAGGGGTAATAACAGGCTCTGTGTGGGCACGTGCAACTTGGGGCGCATGGTGGGTATTTGCCGAAGTAAAATTAAATGGAGCAGGAGCAGCCTTATTAGTATATGCAGCCTATTTTATTTTAAGAGGTTCCTTTGATGATGAAGAAAAAAAAGCTAGATTTTCAGCAGTATATTCCATTTTTGCTTTTGTTATGTTTATGGTTTTAATAAATGTAATTCCAAGAATCAGCAATTCATCGTTACATCCAGGCAATGGAGGCAATCCGGGATTTAACAGCTACGATTTAGACAGTGATTTGCGAAAAGTATTTTATCCCGCAGTAATAGGTTGGGTTTTATTATCTGTCTGGATTAGCACTATTTTGATAAGAATAGAAAAAGTATTCCGTAAAAAACATGGACTAGACATTGAATAATAGTTTAAAAAAATTAATCAAGCGAAATAACATTCTATCCATTAAATTTGTTATCAATAAAAATCTAAATTTCAAACTTTATATCTTCAGTCTTTTTCTAAATACCAAATATTATGAACAACAAATCTTCCATACTGATATTATTCTTTTCCATAATTTCTAAAATTTCCAATGCACAAACAGCAGATATTGGAAATAAACTGGCAGAAAATGGAAAAATGAATACCGTTGTGGTGGTTGCAAGTATTATTTTATTAGGCATTTTTATCTTTTTATTTTTGATTGATAGAAAAGTAAAAAGACTAGAGGATGAAATCAAAAATTAAGTCATGGAAACACAAATTAAGTTCTTTCAGAATGTACAATCGTATGTTGACCAAGCGGCGAAATTCACCTCCATTCCCAATGGTCTTTTAGAGCAAATAAAAGTTTGTAACGCAGTGTATCGGATTAATTTTCCGGTGAAAATAAAAAATGATATTAAAGTCATAGAAGCTTATAGGGTGCAGCACTCTCATCATAAGTTGCCAACCAAAGGAGGTATTCGGTACAGCGACATGGTAAATCAAGATGAAGTGATGGCGCTTGCAGCTTTAATGACTTATAAATGCGCCGTAGTAAATGTGCCGTTTGGCGGAGCGAAAGGCGGCATAAAAATAAATCCAAAAGATTTTACAGAAGAAGAATTAGAACGCATTACCCGTCGTTATATTTTTGAATTAAATAAAAAAGGATTTATCGGTCCGTCCTTAGATGTTCCGGCGCCTGATTATGGAACAGGAGAGCGGGAGATGAGCTGGATTGTCGATACCTATATGCAATTCAATCAACACGACTTAAATGGAGCCGCCTGCGTAACAGGAAAACCAATAGGACAAGGAGGAATTTGGGGAAGAACAGAAGCAACCGGTCGTGGTATTTGTTATGGATTAAAACATGCTACATCCTTTGCAGATGATATGAAGAAATTAGGAATGTCAACAGGGCTTGAAGGGAAAAAAATAATAGTACAAGGATTGGGAAATGTTGGTTTTTATGCTGCAAAAACATTGCAAGAACAAGGCGCTTTGATTATAGGAATTGCAGAATATGACGGCGGTTTATACAATCCTAAAGGAATTGATATTGACGATTTAAAGAAATTCCAAATAGAACATAAATCGATTAAAAACTACCCGAATGTTAAATTTGTAAAGAGTTCTTCTGCTTTAATAGAATATGAATGTGATATTTTAATTCCGGCTGCTTTGGAAAATCAAATTACCAAAGAGAATGCACCAAAAATAAAAGCAAAAATTATTGGGGAAGGTGCCAATGGGCCTATAACTCCTTTAGCAGAGAAAATATTAATAGATAAAGGAATCATGGTGGTGCCCGATTTGTATTTGAATGCTGGCGGTGTAACTGTTTCTTATTTTGAGTGGCTGAAAAATTTATCGCACGTAAGTTTTGGAAGATTAGATCGCAGGTATCAAAACGATGCTTTCAATAATATTGTTGATTTAATAGAAGAAAATACCGGCAAAAAAATTACAACAAAAGAAAGAGAAAATCTGAAAGGAGCAAATGAGTTAGATTTAGTGCGCTCCGGCTTGGAAGATACCATGATTAATTCTTATGAAAATATTAGAAATATCTCCAAAAGAAGAAAAAAAATTCCGAGCCTAAGAACAGCAGCCTACATAGATGCTTTAGAAAAAATTGCAATTACTTATGAGAAAATGGGCGTATTCCCATAATTTTCATCCACTTATCCACCGCTATTGATATTTAATTCGTTTTATATTTAATTGTCAATATTAATTTTACTTTTACTTAAACTAACCCTGTGTTAGGCTGTATTATTCACTATAGTAAAATTAGTAATCATGAAAAATATACTAAACTTTGTATTTGTATTTATAGTTTTTTTAAATGGAAACGCCCAAACACCCTTAAACACCAAACCGCAGTTTACAGGAGGCGATAAAGCATTGGTTGCTTACATAAACAACACAATGATATATCCAGATGAAGCTCAAAAGCAACGCTGGGAAGGAAAACCGTTCATCGCTTTTACCGTTAATGAAGATGGTACGCTTTCCAATACAAGAGTATTAAAATCGGTACAATTAGTATTGGATAATGAAGCATTGCGCATTGTAAAATCAATGCCTAAATGGATTCCTGCAACGGAAAATGGAGTGAATAAAAAAGAAATGGTGGTGCTACCTATTACTTTTGATTTATCAAGAAAGGATATTTTATTCAAATAATGATTTATGAAAACAAAAGATGAAATTGTACATAATTGGCTACCAAGATATACAGGGAAAAATTTAGAAGAGTTTGGAGAATATATTTTACTAACTAACTTTTCAAAATACATACATTTATTTGCAGAATGGAATGGAGTAGAAATAGAAGGCGCAGACAAGCCAATGCCTAATGCCACTGCCAATAATATTACCATTATAAATTTTGGAATGGGAAGCCCACTAGCCGCCACTGTAATGGATTTGCTTTCTGCTATTAAGCCCAAAGCAGCTTTGTTTTTAGGTAAATGTGGTGGATTAAAAAAGAAAAATGAAATAGGAGATTTTATTCTTCCAATAGCAGCCATTCGTGGCGATGGAACATCGGACGATTACTTTCCATCGGAAGTGCCGGCACTTCCATCTTTTGCATTGCAAAAAGCAATTTCTACCACTATTAGAGAACATAATCGAGATTATTGGACAGGAACTGTTTATACCACCAACCGTAGAGTGTGGGAGCATGACGATGTATTTAAAGAATACTTACAAACCATCCGTGCCATGGCAATAGATATGGAAACAGCCACTTTATTTTCGGTGGCATTTGCCAATGAAATCCCCGTAGGTGCATTGTTGTTAGTGTCTGACCAACCTATGATACCTGATGGCGTAAAAACAGAAGAAAGTGATGTAAAGGTAACTGCCAATTTTGTCGAAACACACTTGCAAATTGGTATAGATTCTTTAAAGCAACTAATGGATAGAGCGACAACTATCAAGCATCTGCGATTTGAGGATTAGATTTTTTCTTCATAAATCTATACTGCAAATTATGTATTGACAGTGACATGGCTGTCGTATATTTTGAGTTGACTTTTTTATTGATTAAGAAAAAATAGTGGAGTTGTGTTGGGTTGTATTTTTAACCCAAAAAAAACCCAAAGGAAGCAGAATACAGACTATTAAACAAATCCAAAAAGTACTATCTAGTAAAACAAGATGCTTATATCCATAATAAAAATGTGTAATAAATGGAAAGATAGCCATACTTGCATAAAGGAGCGAGCGATAGTTTATTCTGGAAAAAACCATCCACCAGCAAATACCATAAGTGATAAAATAAATTCCATGCCACCAAAATGGATTTCCGTCTGGTTGTATAGCAACATTATAAATATGAACTCCAATAGCAATGATAAAAAAGATAGAAAATAAAACATTAATGAGTGTCTTCATTTGTATCATTTTTATTCTCGTCTTTTAATATTTTGTTGAGGGCAATACTGTTGTTTAATTCAAACCCGAATAATAAAACTAATGCATTCAAATAAATCAACATCATAATAACGATTACAATCCCTAAAGAACCAAACAATCTGTTGAAATTATTTAAATATGCAGAGTAAAATCTAAACCCAAATGTCATTAAAATTGAAAACGTAGTAGCAAAAGTAGCACCAACTGAAAAGTAACGATATTTCTTTTTAACAGATGGACCGAAATAATAAATCAGTGCAATAATATTGAAATAACTAAGAATAATAAATATTATTTTGATAGTTCTTAAAATGAATGCCGTTGTTTTGTTTTCAGTATGCAAAAGCCTTAGCATTAATTCAATAAATTCTTTTCCTTTAATAATGAACAATACGGCAACAATAATTTGAATACTTACTAAAAATAAGATTCTAATACTTGCTAAGCGTTTTTGTATCCAAGTTCTTTCTTTAAATGTTTGATTCATTTTATCAAACGTTTTCATCATAGAATTGACACCATTGGAAGCGACAAACATGGCTAAAAAAAAATTTATAGATAAAATTCCACCGTGTTGTATGCTGATTATATCACTTATGGTAGATTCTAAGATTAGAAAAGCCCTATTAGGTAAAATAATTTGAAATCCATGCATAATGGAAGTATCCAAATTGCGGATAGGAATATAAGGCACTAACGAAAAGAAAAAAATAATAGTAGGAAATAAGGCTAATATAAAATAATACGAAATAGAGGAAGCCCTGATGGATAAATCATCTCTTTTTATTTCTTCTCTAAATCGCTGCACCACATCATAAATTGGAATACCCTCAAATCCTGGTAATGTAATTCGTTTCAATTTGTCTTGAAATCGCTCAGATTTTACCAATCGTTTATATTTTTCTGTTCTTTTAGATAAAGACATACTCTTGCTAAGATAGTGAAAAAAAGTGAAAGTGAGAGTGAGAGTGAAGTGAGAGTGAAGTGAGGTTCTGTAGCAATATTTATACTTCTTTTTTATAAAAAATCAACATTTCAGAATCGTTTATTACTCTGTTTTTTCCTTTTTTTCTTCTTTTAATTTCTTTAACTCTTCCCCAAAAAATGGTTTCAATGATTCACGCACAATTTCAGGTAAATGGCATCTTCGGAGAGAATCTTTTTTTACAAATACAAAAGTAGTTTCACTACTTGTCAGTAATTGACCCTGTTGATTGTAAATTTCACCGATGAAAATAATTTTTTTATTGGGCCATTCTCTGATAATGGTTTTTATATTCACCAACTCATCATATCGTGCTGGTCTAAAATATTTTATATTCAACTCTACAACTGGCATGGCAAAACCTAATTCTTCTAATTTTTTATAAGCAATATCATGCTTGCGCATAGCCTCTGTTCTGCCAATTTCGAAAAATTTTGCATAATGTCCGTGATATACAATTCCCAACGGATCACAATCATGGTAGCGAACTCGTAATTGTATGGTTTCTTCAAACATATTTTTAATGAATATTTCGGTCGTTTAAAGCTTTCTGATACCTACGGGCATTTTCTCTATGTTGTTCAAAAGTTGCCGCAAAATTAGAATATCCTGAAAAATCTTCTCTAGCACAAAAGTAAATATAATTATGTTCTTCCGCATCTAAAGTTTCATCAATACTTTTTAATTCGGGCAAACAAATTGGTCCGGGAGGCAATCCTTTATTAATGTATGTATTGTAAGGTGAATTTATTTGTAAATCTGCCCCTCTAACACGCCTGCTAACACCTAATTTTTTTAAAGCAAAAAGCACTGTAGGGTCAGCTTGTAATGGCATTCCTATTTTCATTCTATTCAAGTAAACACCCGCAATAATAGGATATTCATCTATTTGATTAGATTCTTTTTGTATGATAGATGCTAAAATAATGACTTCCGTTGGCGTCAAGCCAATAGCTTTTGCTTTGTCTATTCTCTCATCATCCCAAAATTTATGATACTCTTTCAACATTCGACCTATAAATTGCTGGGCGGATGTATTCCAGTAAAATTCATACGTATTGGCTAAAAAAATACTGGAAAAATTATCTTCATTTAAATCTAAAGAATCTATTAATTTCTTATTGTTAAACTCTCTGAGTAATTCTTTTTTTGTTGCTTCAATTTGCGTAGCAATACGTTCTGCTAATTGTTCTTTATTTTGTATATTATTAAAGGTGATTTTTACAGGATCTTGCAAGCCTCCCCGAAGTTTGCGCACCAATACTAAATTGCCCATATTGTTGGATAAAATATAGCGTCCTGGCTTTACATTTGCATCATATTGTACTTTTTTAAAAACAAGTTTTAATGTATTAAAATCTTTAATAATATGCTGATTTTTCAATGATTTGATTACATCATTATAAGTTGCTCCAGTATGAATATATAAAATATGATATTTTCCGGAAGGATTATCGATAATATTATCGGAAAAGAGGAGCTTATAGGTGAAAATAAAACCAAATAAAGCAATAATTAATAGGGAAACCAGGAAAATTAGTAATTTTTTTTTCATTTTTTGTAAATAATAAATAATTGATTTTTAAGTTATTACAAAAATATGAAACTTTTTTTTGATAAAAATCAAAAAAAAGTTAAACAACTACTTGCGAAATACAAAAAGTTGTTTAACTTTGTGGTAGGGTTTTTATGTTTCTAGACTTTAGGGTCTTTCGGGTTTTGTGCAATGCAAAACCCGATTTTTTTTTATCCTTCTTCCTTTAACGTTTTTATAGGGATTTTCTTTCTATTTTCTAAGTGCCTTTCTTTTTTCTGTATTTTGATATTTGTGCAAT
>JBDKHK010000184.1:0-15702 GCA_039797705.1 Bacteroidota bacterium | reverse complement strand
TATTATTCTCAACTTTTTGTCTGTATTTTTGTAAATATTAAAAAGAGACAATTTATGAATTGGGAGACTTATGTAAAAGAATTTGATACTATCCTTAAAAGTGAAAATCCATCCAGTCCTTATGATGATGCTGATTATTTAGATTATACAAAACTAAACAATGCACGCCTGAAACGTTGGCTAAAAACTGCTGTATTATCAGATGAAACTAAAAGCACTCTTGATGCCATTAAAGAACCACAGGAATGGGTGCTTATTACAGAGCCTTGGTGTGGTGATGCTGCACATATTGCACCTATCGTATATCTAATGTCAAATTTGAACAATCATATAAAACTAACTATTCAATTAAGAGACACTAATTCTGAAATTGATAAATACTTAACAAATGGCGGTAAATCAATCCCTATTTTAATAGTTAGAGATAAATCTGGGAAAGATATTTTTCATTGGGGACCGCGCCCAAAAAATGCACAAGAATTATTTAATGCCTTAAAAGAAAAAAATGCCTCTTTTGAAGAACAAAAAGAAGCCGTTCAAGTTTTTTATAATAATGATAAAGCAGTGAGTATTCAAAATGAAATAGTGGCTAAAATTAGAGAGTGAAAATGAAAGTGAAAGTGAGAGTGAACACAGGCAGTCTAACTACTAATTACTAAAAATGCAACTCCATTATAATTATATCGACATTGTTAATAAGGAAATTTTTCCTGCAAAAATAGTAGTCGAAAATGGTAAAATAATTTCTATTGAAAAGACAATAGAATTGTGTGAAAATTATATTCTTCCCGGTTTTATAGATGCGCATGTACATATAGAAAGTTCTATGCTCGTGCCAACGGAATTTGCTAAAAAAGCAGTGATACACGGCACGGTTGCCACTGTTTCTGACCCACATGAAATAGCAAATGTTTTAGGAAAAGCAGGTGTTTACTATATGTTGGAAAATGCCAAAAAATCTCCTTTTAAATTTAATTTTGGAGCGCCGTCTTGTGTGCCTGCCACTATTTTTGAAACTGCCGGTGCAGAAGTTACGGTTGAAGATATTGAGGAGTTGATGTTGCGTGATGACATCAAGTATTTAACAGAAATGATGAATTATCCAGGAGTGATAATGCGAGATAGAATAGTGATGGATAAAATTGCTATTGCAAAAAAATATAGCAAGCCTATTGACGGACATGCACCCGGATTAACAGGCGAAAATGCACTCCAATATATTAGTGCTGGCATTTCAACCGACCATGAATGTTTCACTTATGAAGAAGCAAAATTTAAGTTGGAACACGGAATGAAAGTATTGATTCGGGAAGGAAGTGCTGCGAAAAATTTTGATGCTTTGATTGATTTATTAAACGATTATCCAAATGAAATCATGTTTTGCTCGGACGATAAACATCCCGATGATTTAATGTTGGGGCATATTAATTTATTAGTGAAACGTGCAATAGATAAAGGAATAGATATTTTTAAAATTTTACAAGCAGCATGTATTAATCCTGTTTTACACTATAATTTAGAGGTAGGTTTGTTGCAAGTTAATGATGCTGCCGATTTTATTATAATTGAAAATTTGAAAGATTGTAATATTCTAAAAACGTATATCAATGGAATATTAGTAGCAGAAGCAGGAGAGAGTTATTTACAAACAGAACCTGAAGACATTATTAATAATTTTAATATTTCAGAAAAATCGACAGAAGATTTTCAAATACCATTAGCTCATACCAATATTAGAGTGATAGAGGTAATAGACGGACAACTTATTACGCGCACTTATATAGGAAAAATTTTGTTGGATGCCGCTGGAAATGCAGTTTCAAATGTGGACGATGATATTTTGAAAATTGCTGTGGTAAATCGCTATTTCGATGCGCCTCCTGCGGTTGCATTCATCAAAAATTTTGGATTAAAACAAGGCGCCATTGCTTCTTCCGTTGCGCATGATTCGCATAATATTGTGGTAGTAGGAGTAGATGATGACAGTATCTGCAAAGCGGTAAATGCAATTATTGCCGAGAAAGGCGGCTTGTCCATTACAGATGGTGAACATATAAAAGTATTACCACTTCCAATTGCAGGATTAATGAGTACCGATAGATGTGATATAGTTGCAGAAAAATATACAGCATTATTGCAATTTAGTAAACAAATCGGTTGCACGTTACATTCACCGTTTATGTCTTTATCCTTTATGGCATTGTTGGTAATTCCCCAGTTAAAATTAAGTGATAAAGGCTTATTTGATGGCGATACTTTTAAATTCTGTGATTTAGAAATAAAAGATTAAGTACCTTTGCAATATATATAATTTATGAGTCAATTCCTACATATTCCGTCGCCATCTTATGTTTTAGAAGAAGAAAAATTAATCAAAAATTTATCCTTATTAAAACAAGTTCAAGATGAAGCCGGCGTTCATATTATTTGTGCATTAAAAGGTTTTTCTTTTCATGCTGTTTTCCCAACGGTAAAAAAATACTTACACGGCGCTACTGCAAGTTCTTTGCACGAAGCCAAATTAGTATTTGAAAAAATGGGCGTAAAAGCACATACATATTGTCCGGTGTATGTACCAATAGAATATGATGAAACACAAGAAATTTCATCTCACATCACGTTTAATTCTTTATCGCAATATGAACAGTATAAAGAAAAAATGCGGGCAGATATTTCTTACGGAATACGTGTAAATCCGGGCTATTCGGAGATTACTACTGAACTTTACAATCCTGCTTCACCCAATTCGAGATTGGGTATTCCGAGAAATTTAGTAGGAGATAAATTACCAGAAGGAATTGAAGGCATACACTTTCATGCACTTTGTGAAAACACTTCTTACACTTTAGAAAAAGTACTGGAATCCTTTACAAATTTATATGATTCCTTAATAAAACAAGCCAAATGGGTGAATATGGGCGGCGGACACCTCATTACACGTAAGGATTATGAACCAGAACATTTAATAAAAATTTTAAAAACATTCAAAGCAAAATATCCAAATCTTGAAGAGATAATTTTAGAGCCCGGAAGTGCAATTGGCTGGCAAACAGGCGTGTTGGTTGCTACCATTTTAGATATTGTTCCTAATGGTGAAATTCCAACGGCAATGTTAGATGTTTCTTTCACCTGCCACATGCCAGATTGTTTGGAAATGCCTTACAAACCAGCTGTTTCAGGTGCTATTGAAAATGGAAAATACGAATATAATTTAGGCGGAATGAGCTGTTTGGCTGGTGATTTTATAGGCACTTGGAAATTCGACCATGAATTGAATATTGGAGACAGAATAATTTTTGAAGATATGATTCATTATACTATGGTAAAAACAAGTACCTTTAATGGAATTAATTTACCTAATATTGGAGTATTAAATAGTGATGGTAAATTTGAGTTGCTTCGCTCTTTCGGATATGAAGATTATAAAAATAGATTGAGTTGATGGATTTGGTAAAAAAATAGAAACCTCATGCAGAAAATATTTGATACACTTTACAGACAAGCAGAACGCCTTATTTCATCGGATACTTTAGTCTCTAAATTATTAGATACTGTATTTTTGAAAGTAGGAGAACTGACAGATGATTGGTATAAACTACAAGACAGTATCATCGCATTAGCAAGAATGGTGAGTGCATGGGCAAAAGGCGATTATAAAAACATTTCTACTTCTTCCATTATTGCCGTCATTGCTGCATTGATTTACTTTGTTAATCCCATCGACTTGATTCCTGATTTCATCCCTGTTATAGGTCAAATAGACGATATTATAGTGTTAGGTTATTTGATTAAAAAATGGAATAAAGAAATTGAACGCTTCATGGCTTGGGAAGCGGCTCAACAAGCATCACAAACATCATGAACTCTTCTCTGCTTACCATACTGATTCGGCATTACTATCCGCAAACGGCAGATAATGTACAAGATTTAGTGGCTTCTAATGTTTTATTGGAAAAAATATCTAATAAAATATATGAAAAGATGGAGCAATCCGTACAAAAATATGCAGATATAGCCGCACGAATAAACGTTGTTATTAGAATGTTGCGTGCGTGGCAAAAAGGAATTTATACAGACGTAAATAAAAGCGTTGTTTTTATTTCAGCAGCTATCTTATTGTATATGGCAAGCCCTTTGGATTTAATTCCCGATTTTATTCCAGTAATTGGAGGATTAGATGATTTACTATTGTTACGCTACCTGCTAAAAATTATAGACAAAGAAATAGACAAATTCACCACTTGGGAAAAACTTCAAGTTAATAGAAATAATAATACCTAACCCGTTGTGCGGTTTAAATTTATATTTATTGTTTGTTTTTACTACTTTATTTATATTTTTCCTTTTTTCTTGATAAAAAAGAAAGAAAAAATCAAGTCAAAACGATCGTCCTACGATATATGCCAACGCACGTCACGCGTTTTGACTGCCCACGCTTCTTTGCATTACATAATATGCAACTTTTTGCATTTTTTTATCATTTTTTACTATTTAAATCGCACAACACGTATACCTAAAAAGTATTTTACAAAAGTTGTGTGATAGAATTTAATGGATGCAACAAATTAAACCAATCCTTTCTTATAAGCAATTTTTAATAAGGCGGCGGTATTGTTTACATTGAGTTTTGCCAGCATATTTTTGCGGTGCGTTTCTACCGTATTTTTGCTAATAAATAATTTATTGGCAATGTCTTGAGAAGTTAATCCAAGCGCAATCAATTGTAAAATTTCTAATTCCCGTTGGGTAATTTGTGCAGCCAACTCATCGTAATTTTTATCATCAATATCTTCGTCGGCATTGGAGATAGACGTAATTAATTTTTCCTGAGATTCCTGGTCAAGATATGGTTTATCTTGATAAACAGTGTTAATAGCTTTCAAAAGGTCATCCTTAGAAATGTTTTTCATTACATATCCTTTTGCGCCTATTTCCAAACATTCTTTTATAAAACGAGGTTCGCTGTGCATCGTCAGCATTAGTATTTTTATATCGGGATGTGATTTTTTTAATTGTTTAGTGGCTTCAATGCCATCCATTTCAGGCATATTAATATCCATCAACACTACGTCTGTTTTGGTATTTTTTATTTTCTCAATAGCTTGTTTTCCGTTGTGAGCAGTTCCAGTAATTTTTATAAAAGGCTCATCTTCTAATAATGACACTATACCATCTAAAAAAATCTGATGATCGTCCACTACAAATACGTTTATTTCTTGCATATAGAATTCTGTTTTTGTTTAACAAATGTATTTCTTATTCATCAAATATCTTACCGTTTTTCCAATATTTAATAAAAGAAAACCATTTTCTTATTTTTAAATATTCATAATCTGCTTCATTTTGATAGGCTTCTCGCTCAAAAGAGATATTTCTATACGCTATTTGTACATCTTTGTATTGAATAAATCGGATTAAAAATTCTGTATAATAAATAAAAACAAATGGAATAAAAAATAATTCCATTTGCTGATAAAAATGGATTAACTCATGATTGATGAATGTTTTATCGTGTTTCAGTGTTTTATCTTCTACAATGATAAATGGAAAAATACAAATAGCAACCACTCGTTTTGGAGTGAAATATTTAATAAAAGTTGGGCTAATCCAAATCCACCACATAGTTTATATTTGAAAAAATATTTAACAAAATTTATTCCAAACAGGCACGTTGTTTTCCAAACGCCATTGCAAATCTGTCATTATTTTTTTTTGCCATAACTCACTTCCAATTTCTTCTAAAAATTTATTTTTATATTCATCAATATCTAAAATTTCCAAATTCATTTTCAAGGTTTTAAATAATTTAGGCAAGCCTTCATTTGGAATTTGTACATGGTGCAATCCGCCGCTGTATGCAATAATCATTTTTCCTTTTTTAAGTCCGGCTAAAATGTCTAACACACCATATTTAACGGACATTTTCTTGCCTTCCAAGTCCAAGCCAGTCTTTCTCATCATACGCCCTTCGGGAGCCATTAATATGATTGAATCTTCATAAATAGAATCTAAAAAATTATCCCAAGTGTCATCTCGTTTTCTACTAATAGAAATCATACCGGGACTAAACATCTTGAAAAAAAACCCAACCAAAGGACGATTCATTGTTTTGGATGCAGCAGGCGCCACCATGCGTTTTGATAATCTTCTTAAAAAATAATTTGGTAAAAAACCAAGATATAAAAACTCATAAAGGGAGGTGTGGTTTAAAAATAGTATTAGTTTTATATCGTTCCATTTTATTCTTTCTTTGGGCCATCCAATATCAAAACGATAAAATATTTTTGAAAAATATTTTAAAAATAGCAGAAAAATATAGCTGATAAAACTTCTCACCGCTAAAAATGTTTATAAAAATAATTTATTTGTACTAATATAATTATTTTTTGAAGAAATATTATATCAGGAAAATATTATTCTGTTATAGGCGCTGCACCTAATTCCATTTTTCGCATAGATGGAGAAATAAAATATGTTGTAGCCACCACGACACAAGTCATCACACCTCCAAAAATTACTGCTGGTACGGTGCCCATCAATGCGGCCGTAGCGCCACTTTCAAATTCTCCAATTTCATTGGAAGAGCCAATAAACATAGAATTTACTGCAGAAACTCTGCCCCTCATTTCATTGGGAGTAGATAATTGTATAATGGTATGACGAATGGAAACGCTGACTCCATCTAAAGCTCCACTTATAACCAAGCAAAGCATGGAAAACCAAAAAATTTTACTAATGCCAAATAAAATCATAAAAATGCCAAATCCAAAAACCGATGCCAGTAGAATTTTTCCGGCATTTTTATAAATTGGGAAATAGGCTAAAATTAGTAGTACAACTATTGCACCTGCGGCTTGTGCAGCGCGCAGCCAGCCTAATCCTTCGGCGCCAACATGCAAAATATCTTTGGCATAAACAGGCAGTAATGCAATGGCGCCACCAAATAATACAGCAAATAAATCTAACGTAATACAAGATAAAATAACTTTATTATTAAATACAAATCTTAATCCTTGCAGCGCACTTTCAAATACGCTTTCATCTTGCGGAACATATTGAATTGGTTTTTTACCGATTTGAAATAAAAGATAAATTGCAATACAAAGTATAATTACAATAATCGAAAAAGTATGTGTGATACCTAAAATTCCTAAAAAAACGCCGCCTAAAGCCGGACCTAATACAGCACCAGATTGCCATGCTGCACTCGACCAAGTAATGGCACTTTGATATTCTTCTCGTGGAATTACTTGTGCTATCAATCCATAAGATGCAGGACTTGCAAAGCTACGTGCAATGCCAGTAAAAAAAATAATGCCAAATATTAAAATGATTACATCTTTATTTCCGAGCAGCTGAATAGAGGAGGAGTTGGTAAATAAAAGTAATAAAAAACACATGAAAGTGTATAGTGAAATAGAGGTAATAAGCAGGGTTCTTTTGTCTGATTTATCTGCAATATAACCGCCATATAAAGCAATACCGATAGCTGGAATGGCTTCTGTTAATCCAATAAAACCTAATAATAATTTTGAATTACTGAGTTCATAAATTTCATATCCAATAATAACAGCCTGCATTGTTAAAGCCATTGTTATAAGCAATCTTGCTAAAACAAAAGCTCTAAATTCTTTATTTCGCAAGGCTAAATAAGGATCTGTTTTGGTGGTGGTCATCTTTTTGGTGTTATCTGCTTTTACGAAAGTACTAAAACGAATCGTAATATAAATTTCTATAGAGTGATAAATACACTGTTTTCATTATAAATGTAAATAATATGGCTTTAATAAATGAGTAGCTTCCTGGCTGTATTGATTGTTTCCATCTTTTATGCAAATAGTTTCAGTTATAATATTTTCAGCAATAGAAGTAGAACATAATGCAATATATCTGAAATAGTCGTGTTTGGGTGTTTGTTTTAATAACAATATTTTATGAGGAAACAATCCAATATTTGCTGCAATTTTTTCAAATTCAATTTTACGTTTATAAGGTAGCAAAATTGCAAATTGTCCAGCGTTAGATATATGCAATTTTACAGTTTGTAATAGTTCATTTAAAGTGAGATGAGAAGAATGTTTTGCCACTCTTTCATTAAGTTGTTCTGATAAAACATCTTTTTCATAAAAGGGAGGATTGCAAACAATTAAATCATATTTTTTCTTCGGCTCAAACTCTTTTATATCCCTATGAATGATATGTATTTTATCTCTCCAAATAGATTGATGTATATTTTCAGATGCTTGTTCAAATGCACTTAAATCAATTTCTATTGCATCGATAAAAGCATTACTTTTTTGTGCCAACATCAAACTAAGCAAGCCAGTTCCTGCGCCAATGTCAAGAATGTTTTGAACATTATCTGCCACAGGAATCCATGCTCCAAACATACAAGAGTCGGTGCAAACTTTCATCGCACAGTTATCTTGTTGTATGCGAAATTGCTTAAATTGAAAATAGGAATTAGACATTTTTTGCAAAATTACTAATTCCTATTTCTATCGGTGCAAATTAATATAAAATACTTTTAAATGGTGACTTGGAAAATACCTTTGTCTTTTGCTTCTAATTGACTTTCTCCCATTAAATAAATATCTACTTCTCTGGCACATTCTCTTCCTTCGGAAATAGCCCAAACTACTAAGCTTTGCCCTCTTCTCATATCACCTGCAGTGAATATTTTATCAATATTGGTTTTATATTTTATTGCATTGACATTGCCTCTTCCATCTTTTTCTATTGGTAATTCGTCCAACATTCCTTCGTGCTGTGGATGCACAAATCCCATGGCTAATAAAACTAACTCGCAAGGCAATACCCTTTCAGTTCCTTCAATTTCTACCATTTGAGGTTTTCCATCTACTGTTTTCCATTCTATCTCAACAATTTTTAATCCTGACAATTCTCCTTTTTCATTGCCAATAAATTCTTTTGTCAAAATAGACCATTGTCGATCGCAGCCTTCTTCATGAGAACTGGATGTACGCAATAACATTGGCCATTCAGGCCAAGGCGTGCTTTCTGCTCTTTCCAGTGGTGGTTTTGCTAATAATTCTATTTGCGTTACAGATAATGCTCCGTGACGATTGGAGGTACCTACACAGTCAGAACCAGTATCGCCTCCACCAATCACCAATACATTTTTTCCTGTGGCTAATAAGTCTCCATGTTGGTATGGTATTCCACGGTGATCTACTTCTGTTGGAATATTCGCTACTCGTTTGTTTTGTTGGGATAAAAATTCCATAGCAGGGTAAATGCCTTTTAAATTTCTTCCTGGAATAGGTAAATCGCGGGCAACAGTAGAGCCTCCTGAAAGTACCACTGCATCAAATTGATTTTTTAAATCGTTTAGTGTAATATCTACACCGATGTTGGTATTGGTTTTAAAAACAATCCCTTCTTCTGTCATTAAATTTACACGACGTTCCACAACATCTTTTTGTAATTTAAAATCTGGAATACCATAACGTAATAATCCACCTATTTGGTCAGCACGTTCAAAAACTGTAACGGAATGTCCTGCTTTATTGAGTTGAGTAGCGGCAGCCAAACCTGCTGGGCCAGAGCCTACTACTGCAATTTTCTTATTTGTTCTATCCTTTGGGATATTAGGGGTTATATATCCTAATTCAAAAGCTTTTTCGATAATAGATTTTTCAATATGTTCGATAGCAACTGGTGGTTGGTTGATGCCTAAAACACAAGCTGTTTCGCAAGGAGCTGGACAAATTCTTCCTGTAAATTCCGGAAAATTATTGGTGGACAATAACGTTTCTGCGGCTAACTTCCAATCTCCATTATATACTGCATCGTTGAATTCTGGAATGATGTTTCCGAGTGGGCAACCATTATGACAGAAAGGTACGCCACAATCCATGCATCTTGCAGCTTGTTTGCGAGTATTTTCTTCCGGAAAAGTAAGATAAAACTCTTTATAATCGTGAATACGCTCTTGTGGTGCTTTGTATTTAGGTAATTCTCTATTATATTCTAAAAAACCAGTTATTTTTCCCATTTATTTAATTATTTTTTTGGTATTTAAATTATTGATTAATGCTTTCTTTTTTAGCATTAGCTTTTTTAGCTTCTAATACTTTTTTATAATCCGTAGGCATTATTTTCACAAATAGTTTAGAGGTAATATCCCAATTTTCTAATATATTTTTTGCTACTTCACTATTGGTGTATTCTAAATGTCTTTCTATGTGATGTTTCAAAACAGATAAATCCTCCACTTCGAGTATTTCTAACTCTACCATTTCTTTGTTTACATTTTTGGCAAATGTATTTTCTACATCATATACATAAGCAATACCACCACTCATACCGGCTGCAAAATTTCTTCCTGTTTTTCCTAAAACAATGGCTAATCCACCCGTCATATATTCACATCCATGATCGCCAACCCCTTCTACTACAGCTTTTACACCTGAATTTCTTACACAAAAACGTTCGCCCGCCAATCCATTAATGTATGCTTCACCACTGGTAGCACCATAAAAGGCAACATTGCCGATAATAATATTTTCACTTGCTTTAAAGGTTGCTTTTGAAGAAGGATATACGATTAGTTTACCACCTGATAATCCTTTTCCAAAATAGTCATTTGCTTCGCCTTCTAATTCAAATTTTATACCAGGTGCTCCAAATCCACCAAAACTTTGCCCTGCACTTCCTGTAAATTTAACATGGACAGTATCCTCTGGCAAGCCTATTCCTTTATATTTTTGCGAAATATTATAGCTTAACAATGCACCAACAGTTCTATCTGTATTAATAATATTATATGCAGCAAAAGTTGGTGTTTTATCTTCTAATGATTTCTGGGCACTTTCGATAATTTTTTTATCTAATATTATATCATCTACTGGGTGTGCTTGTCTTATTTGTTTAAATAAACCTACCTCTGCACTGGTTGTTTCTTTATGCAGGATAGGTGTTAAATCTAAATGTTTGTATTTCCAATGTTGGATATGCTCTCTCTTTTTTAATAATTGAGTTTGCCCCACCATTTCATTAATAGTTCTGAATCCTAATTTTGCCATCCATTCTCTCAAATCATTTGCAATAAAAGTGAAGAAATTAATGATATGCTGTGGGTCGCCGGTGAAACGTGCTCTTAATATTGGATCTTGCGTGGCTACTCCCACAGGGCAAGTATTTAAGTGGCATTTTCGCATCATAATACATCCTTCTACCACTAAAGCTGCTGTTGCAATTCCCCATTCTTCTGCTCCTAATAAAGTAGCGAAAGCAATATCTTTTCCAGTGCGTAATTGACCATCTGTTTGTAATACTACTCGGCTACGTAAGTTATTTTTTACCAATGTTTGATGCGCTTCTGAAAGACCTAATTCCCAAGGCAACCCTGCATGTTTGATGGAGGAAATAGGAGATGCACCCGTTCCGCCGTCGTAACCAGATATTAAAATTACATCAGATTTTGCTTTGGCAACTCCAGCAGCTACTGTTCCAACGCCAGCTTCTGCAACTAATTTGGTATTTATTCTTGCATTAGGATTGGCATTTTTTAAATCAAAAATTAATTGAGCTAAATCTTCAATAGAATAAATGTCATGATGAGGAGGAGGGGAGATAAGACCAACACCCGGTGTAGAGTGGCGTACTCTTCCAATCCATTCATCTACTTTGTGCCCAGGTAGTTGTCCGCCTTCACCTGGTTTAGCACCTTGTGCTAATTTTATTTGAAGTTCATCTGCATTGGCTAAATAATAAGAAGTAACACCAAATCTGCCAGAAGCAACTTGTTTAATGGCAGAGCGTTCAGAATCTCCGTTTGGTTTTACTTCAAAGCGAATTTCATCTTCACCGCCTTCGCCGGAATTGGATTTTCCTCCAATTTTATTCATGGCAATAGCAAGTGTTGAATGTGCTTCGTGAGAAATAGAACCAAAAGACATGGCACCACTTGCAAAACGTTTAAGAATTTTTTCAACCGATTCTACTTCCTCAATGGGAACAGGGGTTATTTTTGAATAGTCAAAATCTAATAAACTACGAAGCGTAATAGCTTTTTCTGCTTGATTATTTATTTTTTCTGCATATTGTTTATAGAGAATATAGTCATTCTTTTTGGTAGATTGTTGTAATAAATGAATAGTTTCTGGATTGAATAAATGAGCTTCGCCGCGTCTTCTCCATTGATAAACTCCTCCAATTCCTAAATGTGGTTGTACGTGTTCTGCTTCTGGAAAGGCTAATGCATGACGATTTAAAACTTCTTTTGCTATTTCATCAAATCCAATTCCATCTAATCTAGAAATAGAACCTGCAAAGCATTTCTCTACAACATGATTGCTTAGTCCTACAATTTCAAATATTTGAGAGCCATGATAGGATTGATGGGTAGAAATGCCCATCTTAGAGAATACTTTTAACAAACCATTACTAGATGCTTTTATGAAATTAGCAACTAATTTTTCATCTGGTTTATTTAAGTGTTTTAATATATCTTTATTTAGGTCGTGGATAGTCTGATAGGCTAAATAAGGGTTGATGGCTGTTGCACCGTATCCAATATGTGTGGCCATGTGATGTACTTCTCGAATATCTCCGCTTTCTACTACCAAAGAGCAATCAATACGGGTTTTTGTTCTAACAAGATGATGGTGAATAGCGCCTACTGCTAATAGAGAAGGAATAGGCGCAAAATCAACATTTACACCTTTATCAGAAATAATGATGATATTATTTCCATTGGCAATTGCGTCTTCTGCTTCTTTACAAATACGATCTAACCCTCTTTCCAGTGCTCCGTTTTTTCCATTTGCAGAAAATAGTGCTTGAATAGTGATTACTTTAAAATCAGGATGTTTTATATAACGTAGTTTGGCAATATCGTTATCAGTCAGAATAGGCTGGCGTATTGCAATTTGCTTACAGTGTTCTTCATTAGTAGTTAATATACTGCTTGCACCGCCTAAGGATGTAAATGTACTCATCACCATTCGCTCCCGAATTGGATCAATAGGAGGGTTGGTTACTTGTGCAAAAAGTTGTTTGAAGTAGTTGGATAAATTTTGTGATTGATCCGAAAGTACCGCTAAAGGAGTATCAGTTCCCATAGAACCTATAGGTTCATAAGCGGTTTCTGCCATAGGGGTAATAATAGTACGTACATCTTCGGAAGTATATCCAAATACTAATTGTTGTTGGGTTAATTCCTCTTTAGATAACTGCTCTTCTTTTATAGTAGATTCTGGTAAATCAGAGAATGTAATTCTGTGCTTATTTAACCATTCACGGTAAGGATGTTGCGTGCAAATTTCTTTTTTTAATTCATCATCAGATATAATTCGGCCTTCTTCCATGTTGATGATAAACATTTTTCCGGGTTGCAAACGACCTTTTTGTATTACCTTTTCTTCTTCTGTTGGTAATGCTCCTGCTTCTGATGACATGACTACTCTGCCATCATTATATACAACAAAGCGAGAAGGACGTAATCCATTTCTATCTAATGTAGCTCCAACAATTTTTCCATCTGTAAAGCAGATAGAAGCAGGTCCATCCCATGGCTCCATCAGGCAATCATGATATTCATAGAATGCTTTTTTCCAATCTTCCATTTGGTCATTATCTTGCCATGCTTCTGGTATTAACATCATGATAGCATGTGGCAAAGAGCGACCTGCTAAATACAATAATTCTACTACATTATCTAAAGAGGCAGAATCGGATTGATCGCGATAACAAATCGGCATGAACATATCAATTTCTTCTTTGGAAAAAACATCACATTCTAATAAATGCTCACGTGTGCGCATCCAGTTTAAATTGCCTTGTAGTGTGTTAATTTCGCCATTGTGAGCAATGTATCGAAACGGTTGAGCTAATCTCCATTTTGGAAAGGTATTAGTAGAAAAACGAGAATGAACTAAAGCCAAAGCTGATTCTACACTTTCGTCATTTAGTTCTGGATAATATTGACGTACTTGATAAGTTGTTAATTGTCCTTTGTAAATAACAGTCCTACAGGATAAATCAGTATAATAGAAATGATCTTTTCCACCTAATAAATAATTTATTTCACGCACGGTATGCGCGCGGAGGATATATAATTTACGTTCTAATTCAATTGCTTCATTAAATTCAAAATTTGGCTGAATAAACAATTGTTCTATTACTGGTTCTGTAGATTTTGCAGTGGGTCCGATAGGAGAGTTGTCGGTAGTAATTTTTCGGTATCCAAGAACTGTAAAATTTAATTTTTGGGCAGTTTGATCAATGAATTTTTTACATTCATTTCTTTTTTGTTCATCTTGTGGAAAGAAGACAAATCCAGTGCCATATTTTTCTGCATCGGGTAAGTTTATTCCATTTTTTAAAAGTTCCTTTTTATAATAATTATGTGGGATTTGCATTAAAATTCCTGCACCATCACCTGTATTTTCTTCACAACCGCAAGCACCTCTGTGTTCCATATTCTCTAACATGGTCAGAGCATCTTTAACAATACGATGAGATTTTTCTCCTTTTAAATGCGCAACAAATCCAATTCCACAAGCATCGTGTTCCATTTCCGGTACATACAATCCGGCGTTTTTAGTAGTTAAGTTCATAAATATTAATAAGAATTAATTAGTTGAAATTGCTTTCACAGCTTGCATACTTTTACTAGTTTACAAATTGTTTCATAATATTAGAAAAAAAACTTTTTTTTATCCGTGCAATGCTTTTTAAAAAAACCTTAAAATTTTTCATTTTGCATAACATTATGTTATTGAAAGAGAGGTTGTTTGTATTTATTTTATAGTACAATCAGCTACACAAATGTAAATATCGTTCCTTTTTCACTTGTTTATTTTAATAATTAGTTGAAAAATAACTCAATAATTCATCTGAAGAATGGTTGAAACAGGGTAATGATCCGATAATTCGCTAAAATTATTTCTACAAAAATTGGTGGATTGATGTGGATGTAATATTTCAATTTTTGATAAAGATGCAATATTTATTTTATTGTTTCTCAATAAGATATAATCTAATGTCTCTTGTATAGGTTCAAAGTATTTATTGGCAAGTTGATTGTTTTTTCCATCCCAACTATATTCAAACTTCGTGTATTCTATTGGCTTTACATCTAAAAGTTTCAACATCGACCGATAAGCCGATGTATCGTAATAATTTACATTCAAATCTCCTGCTATGATTTGAGGAATATTTGGATCAAAATATTTATCTGCCAAATTAATTTTTAATTGTTGAAATTGTTTTTCCCTGGCAGTTCTATATTTACTTAAACTTTGCGTATGAGAAGCAATTAACTGAACTTTTTTATTGTTTACTGAAATCTCTACAAAAGTGGCCCCTTTATTAGAAAATCTATCGGAGCTTTTTTTTGATTGATAGGTAATATAATCTTCTTTGTCTATTGGATATTTGCTAAAAATCCAAACGCCACTATTTGCTTTCATGGCGCCTCCTTTGGTAGTTTTAGAATGATAAGGATAGGTTGTATTGAGTTGTTTATATAATACAACATCTACTTTTTTCATAAATGATTCAACAAAAATAACAACATCTGCTTGCTGTTCTTTTATATACGATGCAATTAATGAAGCACGTTCTTCTTGACAAGATTTGAAAATTATAGGGGGTACCATAAAAATATTCCATGAAATTATTTTTAAGGAATCAGTGGCAAAAACTGTAAAGAAAATAATGCTATTGAAAAAT
>JBDKHK010000183.1:0-25515 GCA_039797705.1 Bacteroidota bacterium | reverse complement strand
CAACAGTACGATGGTAAAAACAGACTTACCGCTTTCAATTATTTTTTTTCTCCACTCAATCATTTTAGGTTTTGAGTATTAATCTTTTTCAATAATATCCAGCAATCTATTTAAATCCGAAACAGAGTAAAAAGGAATAACGATTTCTCCTTTGTCTGCTGCTGTTTTTTTAATTTTTACTTTCGTTTCAAATAAATCCATCAATTTTGTCTGAACACTTTTATACGATGCAGGAAGTGCTTCTTCTTTTTTAGTGGCTTTTTTTGCAGAAGATCCTGAAGATAATAAACGCACTAATTCTTCTGTCTTTCTTACAGACAAACCTTTGCTGTCAATTTCTTTTAAAACATATAATTGTTTGTCCACCTCTGGCACCGCAATGATAGCTCTGGCGTGTCCCATGGATAATACTTTACTGCGCAGTGCTTTTTGTATTTCTGGTGGTAGTTTTAATAAACGTAAATAATTAGTAACGGTGGAACGGTCTTTACCTAAGCGTTCTCCTAAATTTTCGTGTGTTAAGCTACATTCATCAATTAATCGTTGATAAGTAAGGGCTACTTCAATAGCATTTAAATCTTCCCGTTGAATGTTTTCAATCAACGCCATTTCTACTACTTCTTGGTCGTTGGCAGTACGCACATACGCCGGAATGTCTTTCATTCCAGCCATTTTGGAGGCGCGCAAACGTCTTTCGCCCGAAATTAATTGATATTTTCTGTCGCTTATTTTTCGAACTGTAATGGGTTGAATAACGCCGTGTACTTTTATGGAAGAAGATAATTCCTGCAATGCTTGTGGATCAAAATCTGCCCGCGGTTGAAATGGATTGACTTCAATTTCTTCCAATTTTATTTTTGGTACTGTATTGATAATAGAATCTTCGTCGGTTGCGCTAATTTTTAATACATCTGCTGAATCGTCAATATCAGATAACAGCGCACGAATCCCTTTTCCTAAAGCATCTTTCTTTTTACTCAACATCATTTTTTAATTTAATTTTTCATCTATTTCAATAAATTTCTCTTCAGTAGGAATATTGGTCATTCCGTTGTTTTGCACAATCTCGCGCGCTAAATTCAAATAATTGACAGCTCCTTTACTATCTGCATCGTACATAATAATAGGTTGACGCAAACTTTGTGCTTCTCCCAAGCGGGTGTTTCTGTGAATAATTGTATTAAATACACTGTGCTCAAAGCGGCGTTTTACTTCGGCCACTACTTGGTTGGATAAGTTCAAGCGTTGGTCATACATGGTTAATAAAATACCTTCTATTTCCAATTCTTTGTTTAAGCGAGATTGAACAATTTTAATCGTGTTTAATAATTTCCCCAAGCCTTCTAAAGCGAAATATTCACATTGCACCGGCACCAATACAGAATCGGCTGCGGTTAATGCATTTACTGTAATTAATCCCAAAGAAGGAGAGCAGTCGATAATGATGAAATCATATTCATCTCTTATTTCATGCAGCATTTCGCGCATAATTTTTTCTCTGTTGGGGTGATTGATTAATTCTATTTCTGCACCCACTAAATCTAAGTGAGAGGGCAATAAATATAAGTTGGGGGTATCAGTTTCTAATATAATATCTTTTGCTTTTACGCTGTCGATTAAACATTCATACAAACTTACTTTTACATTTCTTGGGTCGAAGCCTGCGCCACTCGTACTGTTTGCTTGTGGGTCAGCATCTATCAATAATGTTTTTTGTTCTAATATTGCTAAACTTGCTGCTAAATTTATGGCAGTAGTTGTTTTTCCAACACCCCCTTTTTGATTCGCAATGCTTATAATTTTTCCCATACTTTTCGTGTTATACTTTTTTTGTTTATTCTATTTCTATCGTTTTTCCTATTTCTACCAAAATCAATTTCTTTCCCGCCTGTTCAAATTTATTTTTTGCGACTTCATGGTCAATGACAATATAACCAAATGTATCATAATGAACGCCGATAACGGTGTTGCATTGTATAAAGTCGGCTGCTACAATGGCGTCTTCTATATCCATAGTGAAATTATCGCCAATAGGTAAAACGGCAAAATTCAATTTAGACCAGCGAGGAATAAGCTGCATATCCATAGTAAGAGCCGTATCGCCACTGTAATAAAAATTTCCATCAGGAGTATTAAAAACAAAACCCATTGGATTAGCCCCGTAAGAACCATCTGGCAAATTGGAAGAATGGACCGCCGACACACATTTTACTGTTCCAAAATCGGAAGTCCATTTGCCGCCCGTGTTCATTGGTCGAAAATGGGTTAATCCTTTTTTGGATAACCATTCATACAGTTCAAAAGCACAAATAATGGTGGCATTGGTGCGTTTTGCAATAGCTTCCAAATCGGCAATATGATCGAAATGACCGTGCGAAATAGCAATGTAATCACATTCAATTTGGTTTATATCAATATGTTTTGCCAATTCATTATGGGTAATAAATGGGTCAAATAATATTCTTTTCCCTGCGGTTTCTACTAAAAAACAAGAATGTCCGTAATAGGTAAATTTCATAATAGAATTAATAATCTAAATAAATTGGTGTGGCAGATTATTTTTAATGTTCCACGCTTCAAAATTAACCTATTAAATTCAGCTTTTTTATGCTATTTATAAACGAATTACACACATAATTTTGTGGATAATTTTAAGTGCTTGTGAATGAGGAGAAAAACAAACTGATAGATTAAAAATTAAAAAATAGAAATTAAAAATTAAAAATTAAAAATTAATTTTCACTTCTCACTTCTCACTTCTCATTTACAGATAATTTTAAACCGTGTAGTAAGTATTAAGATGACCAATCAAAAAAAAAGACAAAACTCTCCCAGTTTTGTCTTTCCGAATTACAGTTTTATTTCCTCCCGAAATTGATCTGTTGCTCTCGTTTATTTGCGTAAATTGAATATCAACAAACAACGTATTATAAAAGTAATTCATTTATTGATAATTGTCAAGTGATTTTTAATTAGTTTTTCAACATTTTTGTTAAATAATCCACATAATATCAACATTTTATGCAGAAGTGACTGTGTGGGAGTATAAATATAAGTCAGCGGGTAGTTTATTTATCAAAAGACAAATTATATATAAAGTGTCTTTTAAAATAGATTGAATCGTTTTATTTTGTTTGGGTTCATTCTGTTTATTCGTTTTTTTTTCATATTTTTGTACTCAATGTCGGACGTTATTCTTCTAAACGGCAATCAAATCCAACTGACGATAGAGCGGTTAACCAGAGAAGTTATTGAATCCATTAATTTTTCCAATACAGTAATCATTGGTGTGCAACCGAGAGGTGTTTTATTGGCAGAAAAAATCCATCAAAAAATTATAGAACTAACTGGCAAAGAATTACCCTTTGGCAAAATTGATACTACCTTTCATCGGGATGATTTTCGTCGTGGAAAATCCTTGAATGCGAAAATAACGGAGATTGATTTTCATATTGAAGAAAAAGAAGTATTGTTGGTTGATGATGTACTTTACACTGGCAGAACGATTCGAGCCGCTATGGATGCTTTGTTGTCTTTTGGCCGACCTAAAAAAGTAGAATTATTAGTGTTGATAGACAGGCGTTTTAATAGAGAGTTGCCTATTCAGCCTGATTTTACAGGAAGAGTAGTAGATACCATTGAAAAAGTAGATGTAGAAGTACGATGGGCAACCAATGAAAAGGAAAGTAATGAAGTATTGTTTGTTCGATAGATATAAAATAAAATAGAAAAAGACAATGAGTCAGCTGAGTTCAAAACATGTCATAGGCATTGAGCATTTAACAATAGATGATATTCAATTAATTTTAACAACAGCTACTCAATTCAAAGAAATCATCAACAGACCAATCAAGAAAGTTCCTACTTTACGGGACATAACAATTGCCAATTTATTTTTTGAAAACTCTACTCGAACGCGTATTTCTTTTGAAGTAGCACAGAAACGATTATCTGCTGATACCATCAATTTTACTGCTTCTAATTCATCGGTAAAAAAAGGAGAAACATTATTAGATACGGTCAATAATATTCTTTCGATGAAAGTAGATATGATTGTGATGCGACATGCTAGTCCAGGTGCTGCTCATTATTTGTCTGAACGTATAGATGCACACATTGTAAATGCGGGCGATGGAACGCACGAACACCCAACACAAGCGTTGTTAGATGCGTATTCTATGCAAGAAAAAATAGGAGATTTAAAAGGGAAAAAAATTGCTATCATTGGTGATATTATGCACTCAAGAGTAGCACTGTCTAATATTTTTTGTTTGAAAAAATTAGGTGCAGAAATTACCCTTTGCGGTCCTTCTACGCTAATTCCAAAATACATTGAAAACTTAGGCGTGAATATATCACACAATGTGGATGAAACCTTGCAATGGTGCGATGTAGCAAATGTGTTGCGCATTCAGTTAGAACGCCAAAACACTAAATATTTTCCGTCTCTTCGTGAGTATGCCTTATATTTTGGAGTAAATCGCCAACGCTTGGATAAATTGGATAAAGAAATTATCATCATGCATCCGGGACCTATCAACAGAGGCGTAGAGTTAACTTCGGATGTGGCTGATAGTAATCATTCTATCATTTTAGAACAAGTAGAAAACGGCGTAGCAGTGCGCATGGCAGTTATGTATTTGCTGGTAAACAAACAGCAGGATTGATGCTGAAAACCACTTTTTTATTACCATAATATTAATCCTGAAACAATATTTTTTTAGCTGACTTTTGTCATAGTATTTTGTTCCTCTATTTTCTATTTTTGTTCCTGTGAAATATATCATCATTTTTATAGTTGCTTTTATGTCCTTAATCAGGCCGGTAGTGCCAGTGATGGAGTATGCTATAAATTATGATTATATACGGGAGGTATTGTGTATTAATAAATACAATCCAGAGCAAAAGTGTAATGGTAAATGCCATTTGAAAAAAGAATTAGATGATGTATTTAATGATAAAGACTCTAAACGTACCCCTCAAAAAAATAATCCAGTCGAAGAAGTAGTTTCGCTTTTTTGCCAAAAAATAGAAGAATGTAATTTCTTCACCAACAATGAATTATTTTCTAATAAACAAATAGGTCACTATAAAGAGTTGTATTCTTACAATTTTTGTATTTCATTTTTTCATCCACCCTGCAAAGTGTCCTAATTCATTTGATACTATTTTTATCTACTTGCTACATTTATATTCAAAAGATATTTCTATTGATAAGTGAGTGTATTTTATTAAAAAAATAAACATTCTTTAAAAAAAAATTTATGAAAAAAATAATTTTTATAGCCATAGCTATATTCTCTATAACATTTATTTCTTGTAAAAAAGAAGAGACAAAACAACCCAACGAAACAGAAGGATTAACGTTGGTGCAAAAGATGATGAACGATTCCAACGAAGTAGAAATTTATACTAAATCTGGAAGTTTACTGGTTGGATACAACGATATTTTCATCCGTATAAAAGATAAATTAACGGATACTTATAAAACCGATGCTGTGATTGGATGGATGCCGATTATGCACATGACCTCTATGGCACATTCTGGTCCAAAATCTACTATTGAAAAAGTAAATGGAAAAACTTCTTTGTATAAAGGGTATGTTGTATTTACGATGCCAGGTAGTGATATGGAAAAATGGACATTGTCTTTAAATTTTCAATCTGGTGGAGTTGCTTCATCTGTAACAGATACCGTTGCCGTAGCTAACTCAACAAAGAAAAGAATTATAACTTTTACAGGCACTGATTCTAAGAAATATATTTTGGCTTTAGCTGCTCCGGAAGCACCATTAATGGGAACTAATGATTTAGTAGTAGGATTATTTGTAAAAGAAAATATGATGTCTTTCCCTGCTGTTACGGATGCGAATATTTCGATGGACCCAAGAATGCCGGATATGGATAACCATTCCTCTCCAAATAATGTCAACCCTGTATTTAATGTTTCTGATAATTTATATCACGGTAAAGTGACGCTCAGTATGACAGGATATTGGGTGTTGAATTTTATTGTAAAAGATGCCAGCAATACTGTATTAAAAGGAGAAGAGACGCCACCTTCACCATCTCCTGGTAAGAGTAGTGTGTATTTGGAAATTGAATTTTAGTGTTTAATAAATGGAGAATATCAACATCGATGTTCTCCATTTTTAATTTTTTGTCATGAAAATTAAATTAATAATTCTCTCGTTATTCCTAAGTATTTCAGGAGGAATGAGTGCGCAAAATGACGAGGCAGTATTGGATTCTTTAATGCCTATCAAATTGGAGGAAGTTGCTATTATCAGTAAGCCTTTGATTAATTATACCAAACAAAATAAACCATTATCTTCTATAGATGAATATCTTGACAAATCGTTGAATGTATCGTTAGTAAGAAGAGGCAGTTATGCGTGGGAACCAATGTTGAACAACATGTCGAGCGAACGGCTTTTAGTAACCATCGACGGAATGCATATTTTTGGAGCTTGCACTGATAAAATGGATCCAATTACTTCTTATGTCGATGTGTCTAATTTATCGGATGTGAAAGTGAGTTCTGGGCAAGAAGGTGCAGCTTATGGCGCAACTATTGGTGGTTCTATTGATTTGATGAAAAAGAAACATGAATATTGCCATTATGGTTGGAATGGTTCTTTGAATCTTGGATATGAATCGAACAGTAGTTTATTTACAGCAGCTACCAGAGTAAAATATTCCGGCAGAAAATTTTTTATTGATGCAGATTTTATTTACAGAGATGCCGATAATTATAAAGCAGGTAAGCGAACATTGATCCCTTTTTCTCAATTTACCAAATACAATACTTCTATTTCAGTAGGTGCAAAATTGAATCATAAAAACTCTTTAAGTGGCTCTTTTACCTTTGATAATGCAACGAATATCGGTTATCCTGCGTTGCCAATGGATGTTGCTTTAGCGAGAGCGTATATTGCTTCTGTAGAACACACCGCAGAATATGTAAATGAATTTATAGATGAGTGGACAACACGAGTATATTATAATACCATCAAACATATTATGGATGATACCAAGCGCCCGGATGTGCCTATGCACATGGATATGCCGGGATGGAGCACCACGTATGGAGTATATTCAAGATTAAAAGGCTCTCATAAACGCCAAAAAATGCTGATTACAGCAAATGCTTATTGGAATAAAGCAAAAGCAGAAATGACAATGTATCCAAAAGATAGCACCAGCAAAAGTATGTTTATGTACACATGGCCAGACGTGCAAACAATATATGCAGGAGTGAATTTGTCGAATAGTTTTTCATGGAATCAATTGCATAAAATCAAATACGGAGCTTCTTTAGGATTTCATAAAAATTTAGTGGCTAATGATGTTGGATTAAATAGTTTACGCATTTTTTATCCTGAATTAAAAGCAGGAAAAAATAGAATACTTTACAGCTTACAAACGGGTTATACTTTGTCTAAAAACAAATGGGAATACAATATAGCAATGGCTTATGGCGAGCGCGCACCGTCTGTTTCGGAAGGTTATGGTTTTTATTTATTCAATAGTTTTGATGGATATGATTATATAGGAAATCCAAATTTGAAAAACGAAAAATCTATAGAACTAAATACTTCTGTTACGTATAAAATTCCAAAAATAAAATGGAATATAGGATTAAATTATTTTCATCTTTTAGATTACATCATTGGTGTTCCCAACGCAGCTTATGCGCCAATGACTATTGGTGCAAAAGGTGTTAGAGTCTATCAATCTTTAAAATCAGCAGACATTGTGAGTACAACATTGGGAGTAGAATATCGCCCGCATCCATCTTGGAAAACACGTGTTGCTTTTTCTTATAATTTTGGTCAAGATTTTAAACATGAACATTTGCCTTTAGTGCGGCCGTTTAGTTTTAAAGGTGGTTTAACTTATATGGTAAAAGGATTGGAAATGGAAATAAATGTTGACGGTGCTTCTAAACATTATGCATACAGTAAAATGTATGGTGAAAGTGCTAAATCTGCTTATGCTATCGTTAATTTTGCTGCAGGATATACACTACCGCTCAAAGAACATCAATTACATTTTAGGGTAGGAGTGGAGAATATTGCAGATACTTATTATTCTACTTATTCCGATTGGAATAATATTCCAAGAAAAGGTCGAAATTTCTATATAAATATCGCCTACACTTTTGATAATAGAAGAATGGATTAAAAGGAACTATCTTTCTGTAATCACTAATTTTTTCTATCGGTTGGTGAGGACACCAAGCGATAGAAAAATATTAAATATCAAAAACATTTTACCTTGTGTGATAAATGAAATAGTATTACCCTTCTTCAGTAACTACTAATTTAAAACCGACTCCGTGTACATTTTGTATTTCAATATTGGGGTCACCTTTTAGGTATTTACGCAATTTAGTGATATATACATCCATACTTCGACCGGCAAAATAGCTGTCGTCTTTCCATATTTTCATGAGCATATCTTCACGCTTTATAGGTAAATTTATGTTTTTTGCCAAATATTCTAAGAGTGCAGCTTCTTTCTTGGTAAGCGAAGATACTTCTTCTCCTTTGGTTAGTTTTAATTCATCTACTTGTAAAATATAGCTTCCAATGGTAAATGCTTTTTGCTCCGGTTCTACAGATTTTGTACGCTTTAAAACGGCTTCAATACGCATTACTAGTTCATCAAAGTTAAAAGGCTTCGTAATATAATCATCGCCGCCCACCATGAATCCTTTTAGTTTATCTTCTTGCATTTCGCGTGCCGTTAAAAAGATAATAGGTGTTTCATCTTTCTTTGCTCGTAAGTCTTGTGCTAGTGTAAATCCGTCTTTTTTAGGCATCATCACATCCAATAAATATAGGTCATATTTATCTTTGTAAGTAGCATGTTCTGCATCTAAGCCATTTAAGCAATGCGTAATGTCATATCCTCTGTCTCCAAGGTTATCTTTTATTACGAACCCTAAGTTCGAATCATCTTCTGCTAATAATATTTTTATGTTTGCCATATTTCTTATTTTTCTATTGTATGTAACCACAGCGTAAAAGTTGTACCAACTTTAGGAACACTGTGTAAAGCAATTTTTCCTTTATGTAATTTAATCATATTTTTAACATAAAACAAGCCCAATCCAAAGCCTTTTACATCGTGTGTATCGCCACTTGGAACTCTGAAGAATTTTTCAAATATCATATCCTGCAGGTGCTTGTCAATTCCTTTACCGTTGTCTTTGATAGATATTTCTATGCCTTTGTGTTTGTTTTGCGTAATAATAGTGATTTCAGGTGTTTTGTCGCAATATTTTATGGCATTATCTACTAAATTATATAAAATGTTACTTAAATGTACTTCATCGCCAATAATTGTATGTTTGCTGGCATTTAAAATCAAAGTAATTTTGCCATCTAACACCTGAAGACGGGGTTCCATATTTTTTGCTGTATTTTCTATTAAAGTATGAATATCTATAGTTGTATTGTTTAATATTATTTTGTGTGAATCAATTTGAGATACCTGCAAAACAGATTCCACTTGTTTTTTTAGTCGCTGGTTTTCTTCGCTAATAATTGTTGCATAATGTTTTAATTTTTCTGGTTTTTGCACAATATCATCCCGCATCAATACATCACTGGAAAGTGCAATGGTAGAAATGGGTGTTTTAAATTCATGCGTCATATTATTTACAAAATCTGTTTTTATTTCACTTAATTTTTTTTGTTTTAGAATAACTAAAATTGTATAAGTGAAAAATCCGATAACGATAAGTAAAACAATCGAAAAAAAGATTAAAAGTTTTAAATCATCGTGCAAATATGATTTCTTTTTAGGGAATAAAACTCCGATATAATAGTTTTCAAATGGCTTTGCTTTGATGCGCAATCGCTCGGCGGGAATTGGCTTTTTTATATTGATGTATTTTCCGTAATAAAAAGAATCCGTTGTACATTCAAAAATGCCATATTCAAAATCTGTATTTAAGTTTTGATTTTTGGATTCAATTAATAAATAATTTTCCAGCATAGTTACATTTACTGGAGAACTAAAGTCGATAGTGTAATAGTTGGATGCTTTTTTATTGATACCATCCAATTGAACTCTGTATTTGGAGTCTTGAATAAGACGGTCTGAAACACTTTTAAGGGCAACATACGCACGATGATTAAATTGTTGTTCCTTTAAATCAAGTGCTTTTTTTACCCAAAAAACTTGAGTAGCAATTATTCCCGCCAAAGAAATAAAAGCTAATAAGATAATATTGCGTATCGCTGCTCTTGACATGTCGTAAAGATATAAGGATTCAAAATAGTAATATATTCATTAACAAATATTTAGCATACGACATTCAGGTTGTATTTTATTTGTCAATCTCATTTAAAAAATTTATAATTCCTTTAATAAAAATACAAGCTATATGTAACATTACAAAAAATACTATTATTACTATAGTTAATACCAATAATTCTTGATTGGATGAGTATGATATTTCGGAAATAAAATTGCCAGAAATATAAGCATACATCAATAATCCGATAAATGTGATAATGGATTGGATGTAATATTGGAGCAATTTTTGTTGGAATAATGCTAAAATCGGATTGTAAAAGCAAAATAATATTAGTGGCATCAGGATAAATGTCCAAACGTTTAAGCCTTTTTGCCCAAATATAAAACAAGCTAAAGATACGATGGTAATTAATACTATAATGTAAGCACCTTGTTGGAAAGGTTGAATACGCCTGAAATCCGGTAGCTGAAATTTATGCATTATAACTGACATCAAAATTAACTATTTGTTTTAAAGTAGTATTTTTGTCGAAAGAATTTTATGGATACTAGATTACAAGCCTTCGAGCGATTGTTGAATATAATGGATGAATTGCGCGAAAAATGCCCGTGGGATAAAAAACAAACGATTCAGACATTACGAAAATTAACCATAGAGGAAACCTATGAATTGTCGGATGCTATAATGAAAGAAGATTGGAAATCTATAAAAGAAGAATTAGGAGATTTGTTTTTGCATTTAGTATTTTATTCAAGAATAGGAAAGGAGCAAGCTCAATTTGATGTGGCAGAGGTGTTAAATACCGTTTGTGATAAATTGATTTTTCGCCATCCACATATTTATGGTGATCCCGAAACGGGACAGGTCGTGAAAGTAGCGAATGAAGAGGATGTAAAGAAAAATTGGGAACAATTAAAATTAAAAGAAGGAAAGCAGTCGGTATTACAAGGTGTTCCACCATCTTTGCCTGCCATTAATAAAGCACAACGCATCCAGGACAAAGTAAGAGCCGTTGGTTTTGATTGGGACAATAAAGAACAAGTAATGGAAAAAGTGATGGAAGAAATTGAAGAGTTGAAAGAAGCCGTAGCATTTAAAGATAATACCGAAATAGAATTAGAATTTGGAGATGTATTATTTGCGCTCATCAATTATTCCAGATTTATAAATATCGACCCAGAACGAGCTTTAGAGCAAACCAATGTAAAATTTATCCATCGCTTTCAATGGATGGAGCAATATGCCAAAACAAAACAATTGGATATGCATGCTATGAATTTAGCCCAATTAGATGAACTTTGGAATATGGCAAAAAGGAATGAAAAAGAAATAGAAAAATAACACAACATGGTGCAATTTATTAAACAAAACAAACTAAAATTAACGACCCTGGTTGGTTGTATTTTACTATTTGTAAGTTTAATGGTGGACACCTTGCAAACTGTTTCTCCAAGTGTAACAAGAGCAAAAAAAATCATAGAAAGAAAACTTCATGTCATTGAAATAAAAACGAATAAAGTTTTACACCAACCGGAATTACTCAATTTTACCACCAATTATTCCCAAATAGATTCTATTATAAAGGAGCAAAACCTTTCGGAAAAAGTACTTTTTTTTCTATACAAAGAAGGCTCTTTGGTGTATTGGTCAAACAATAGTTTTATTCCTGAAAACATAGACAAACTATCGGAAAGAGACATTCATTTTTTTAAACAAGCCAATGGATATTATGAAGTACAGCATAATCAATCCAAAGACAATCGAGTAAATGTATATGCTTTGATTCCCGTTTATTATCAATATTCTACTAATAATAAATTTTTAACCAATGGCTTTGTTTGGAAACATCCCTTTTTAAAACGATTTATAATATCGAATAAAGAAACTAAAAATACTACTTCTATAAACGACAATAATGGCAATTATCTTTTTTCTATCAGAATCTCAGACGATGCATTAAGCGCTTATAATCCATATATTGTTTTTGTCGAAATCTTAGGATTGCTTCTGTTGTTTTGGTCCATCTATCAAATTATTAAACAACTATTTTTTCAAAAAAAATATCTAACTTCTATTCTAAGTATAATCTTAGTAGTTGTTTTGGTCGAAATTTTATTTAATCAACTTCGATTGTTTTCACTCGTAAAATCTTCTTTACTTTTTTCCTCTAATTTATATGCATCCACCTATTTAAGCAATACTTTAGGTGCATTATTGATACGAACATTTTTAATTACTTGGGCAACTTCATTTATCCAATTCATTCCACATTCCTCCAAAATTCAACAAAAAATTAAATGGCTACTTATGCTGCCCGTGATTGCATATTTTCTTTTGGTTTTTGTTATTCAAAGCATTATTCAAAATTCTGTTATCAGTTTTAATTTTTATTTAGTCAATACTTTAGATGTTTATACACTTATCAGCTTAGTAATATTTGGACTTGGATTTTCTACACTATTATTTATTACCAAATGGATTTTTGAATTTAAAATACCAATAAAACAAGGCGGATGGATGGCCATTTACGGAATAATAGGAGTTGGAATAGGATTTGCCATCGGTGCATTTTCTGACATCATTTATGCAGGATTTGTATTGGTATGGTTTTTAAATTTTGTGTTTTTCTTCCATTATGAGAAATCATTTTTTCAAGAAAATACTAAATATAAATTCTTATCAAATCTTATTCTTCTGTCTTTCATTTCTTTCCTAACTTCTGTTATAATTATTAATAATACAGGAAAAAAAGATATTGAAAAAAGAAAATATCGGATGCAAGAATTAGTATCCGAACGCGATATTGGAGAAGAATACACACTTACGGAGTCAGAAAAATATATATTAGAAGATAACTTTATAAAATCCTATTTTAAAAATCCATATTTATCTACAATAGATATTGAAAAACGACTATCTACTAAATATTATAAATCATTATTACGCCGCTACAACATCAGTATGTATGCTTATGACAAAGATGGAGAACCTTTAATTGGCATAGCACAAAAAGAATTTTATAAAGTAAATAATCTCCGTTTTTCGCGCAAAGCAAAAACAATATCCAATCAGTTTTATTATTTAGCCATAAAAGAAAACGGAGAAAAATATTTAGGCTACTTCCCCATTCAAGACGATTCCGTAACTATTGGTTATTTGTTTGTAGAATTTATTCCAAAAATATTCAGTTCATACAGTGCTTATCCAGAGTTGCTGATGAAACAATCCACCATTTATGATGAAGAATTTGATGATTTTTCTTATGCCATATATGACAATAATTATTTAGTAAAACAAAAAGGAAATTATGAATACAAACTAAACTTTGATTTTCCTATCAACATAAACAAACAATTTACTCTATATAAAAGCAATGGCTATAATCACATGATATACTATAGCAAAGACAAGCAAATTGTACTGTCAGAAAAAAATAGACCTGTATTAAGCACAATAGCAGTTTTTTCTTACATGCTTATTTTTTTCTTGTTGTTTTTTATTGTACTAGATATTGCAGGATTTTCCAATAGATTTTGGGGCGAAGAATCCGTTAGAGATTTTTTTAAAAGCAATACCTTGCAAAAACAAATTCAAAATTCTATGATTGTATTGGTTTTGTTTTCATTGGTTATTATTGCAGTTGTAACGATGGTATATTTTCGGTACCAATACAATATTTATCAAAATGGAAAACTATTGCGTAAGGTAAATATGGTAATGAAAAATGTATCGCAATATTATATTGAAGATTATCCGACTTATGGAGCTGGAACTTTTGATAAAATTTCCCAACAAAAAATTAGAGTACTCTCTTCTATTCATGCTTTAGATATAAACATATATAATGCAAAAGGTGAACTAATTCAAGCATCACAGCCAGAAATATTTAAACGCAATCTCGTTTCAACCCGCATGGATGCAAGTGCCTATTTTAATCTAGTCATCAAAGAAAAATCAAAATATGTACACGATGAAAAAATTGGAGGTTTAGAATATTTAAGTGCTTACCAACCGTTCCGAAGCAATGGGAAAGTATTGGGTTATTATAATTTTCCTTATTATGGAAAACAAAAAAGTTTTCAAGAAGATATTTCCTATTTTTTAGTCGCTTTAGTAAATGTATATGTAGTATTTTTAATAGCAGCAGCATTCTTAGCAGTCATATTATCGCGCTCCATCACTAATTCACTTACATTAATTTCTGATAATATTAAAGACGTTCAATTAGGAAAAGCAAATAGGAAAATAACTTGGAAAAATGAAGACGAAATTGGATTGTTAGTAAAACAATACAACAAAATGTTGGATGAATTAGAAAAAAGTGCAGGATTATTAGCAAGATCTGAAAGAGAAGGAGCCTGGAGAGAAATGGCAAAACAAGTAGCACATGAGATAAAAAATCCTTTAACACCGATGAAACTAAGCATACAACACCTCCAACGTGCATTGAAAGATAATATTCCCGATGTGAAAGAACTAACAGAAAAAATCTCACAACGATTGATAGAACAAATTGAAAATTTATCCAATATAGCAACCGCCTTCTCCGATTTTGCCAAGATGCCACAAGGAAATTTTATACACTTAGACATTATTCCCATCCTTTCGTCAACGGTAGAGTTGTTTCAAGAAAGCGAACAAATAGAAATTAAATTTCAATACCCTGAAAATATTTGTTTAGTAAATGGAGACAAAGAACAACTAATGCGTGTTTTTACTAACATAATAAAAAATGCCATTCAGGCCATCCCCGAAAATCAAGAAGGTATAATTGATATCTTATTAGAAGATAATCAAACTAATTTTTTAATTTCTATAAAAGATAATGGCGTTGGTATTGCAGAAGAAAAAAGAAACCATATTTTTGAACCAAATTTCACCACAAAATCTTCCGGCTCTGGTTTGGGGTTAGCCATTAGTAAAAATATTATAGAAAGAATGAGCGGTAAAATATGGTTTGAATCAACCTTAAATTCATTCACCACATTTTATATTGAAATACCATCGGTAAAACAAAGTTAAATTATCAAATAAAGATAAAAAATGAAACAAGAAAAATCAGTTCAGTTATTTGAAAAGGCAAAAACCTTGATGCCGGGCGGTGTCAACTCACCAGTACGTGCATTTCGTTCGGTGGGCGGCACGCCTATATTTATTAAAAAAGGAAAAGGCGCACATATTTGGGACGAAGACGAAAATGAATATGTTGATTATTGCTGTTCTTGGGGGCCGCTTATTTTAGGTCATGCTAACAAACAAGTGGAAGAAGCCATTATAAATACTGTGAAAAACGGCACTTCATTTGGCGCACCTACGGCATTAGAAAATCAATTAGCAGAATTGCTTATTTCCCACCATTCCTATATTGAAAAAATAAGATTTGTAAGCAGCGGAACAGAAGCTGTCATGTCGGCATTAAGACTGGCAAGAGGTGTAACCGGTAAATCTAAAATTATAAAATTTGAAGGCTGTTATCATGGTCATGCCGATTCATTATTAGTGAAAGCCGGTTCTGGATTGGTTACTTTTGGGGAGTCCACTTCCGCAGGAGTTCCGGCAGCTTTTGCCAACGAAACAATTGTATTACCATTGAATGATGAAGCAGCGGTTCAAAACACATTAGAAGCATTAAACCATGAAATTGCAGCGATTATCATAGAGCCAATTCCGGCAAACAATGGATTGTTATTGCAATCACATAAATTTTTATTACACCTTCGCGAAATGTGCACAAAATATGGTGTTTTACTAATTTTTGATGAAGTAATTTCAGGATTTAGAGTAGGTTTTGAAGGAGCAGCAGGTTTGTATAAAATTCAACCAGATATTATCACTTTCGGAAAAATTATTGGTGGTGGAATGCCAGTAGGAGCATACGGCGCTAGTCAAAAAATTATGGATAATATTTCACCATTAGGAGCGGTATATCAAGCAGGCACTTTGAGTGGAAACCCTGTAGCGATGGCTGCCGGAGCCGCCCAATTGACAGCTTGTTTGCAGCCTCATTTCTATCAAAATTTACAACATAAAACGGATAAATTAGTAGATGGAATAAAACAACATATTTTATTGAAAGGATATGAAGTTACTATTTATAATATTGGTTCTATTTTTTGGTTTGCTTTTTCCGATATGACACACCTAACGCGAGCCGACCAAATCAATTCGGGTAAGATGACTTTGTTTGCGAAAGTGTATCATTATTTATTAGAACATGGAATCTATTTTGGTCCTTCTGGCTATGAAGTTGGTTTTGTTTCCGAAGCACATACTAATGAAGATATAGAAAAAACTATACAAGTGCTGAATGATGCATTTGATGCAGTTTTGGGATAAATATATTCTGTTTCTTTAGTATTTTATTGGAATGTGTAATGACAAAATTGAAGGAAATCTAGTAATAATTTAAAAAAAAATAGCAATATGTTTTATTTCATATTGCTATTTTATAAAGATAAATTTAATAATTAAGCGTATGCTTTGTCTTTAAAAAAGTCTTCTGCTAAATAATAATCATCTAAATTGGATGGATGAAAATCCTTTCTGAAGAAGCTTAGATATTCTTTAAACACATCTCCTTGTAATTCCATAAATAATCCAGTTGAAAACTCATATAATTGTTTTGGCAATTTTGTGTATTCTAAGTATTTTCTATCTTGATACATTAACATACCTGTTCCAAAGGTTAAATAGGAATATAAAATTGCCGTAGCTATCGGCATGGCAATTACACGTTTTATGTATTCTTGTTCGTCAACTTGTTGCATTACATCAAAAGCAACATGTTTGTGCTCAATTTCTTCTGCGGCATGCCATTGAAATAATTCAGCTATATCTTGTGGAGCTGCAGTTTCGCTAATGTCAACACGTTTGAAAATAGCATGTCCAAATAATGCAGTAAAGTGTTCCAAACATGCAGTAATAGCAATGTCAACAGTTGGGTCTTTAAAGAAAGGTAATTTTACTTTAGCTACACCTTTGTGCAATAAATCGTCAATATGTTGCTCGTATCCTTCATATTGATAATTGTTGTCTTTTAGGATTTTCCAAAAGCGTTCGTGCATCGCACTATGAACGCCTTCTTGTCCACAAAAATTGCGAATTTGTTTTTTTAGTTTCTCGTCGGTAATTTGCTTTTGATATTTCAAAACTGAATTTACAAAGAAACGCTCACCAGTAGGAAATAAGATGTGCAAGGTGTTGATGAATGCCGTACTGAAAGGATTGTTTTTATAATAGAAGCGTGGTTTTTTCTTATCAAATGAAAAGTTCACACGTCTTACTTTAATCTCTTCATGATCATACGCAGGCTTTTCGGCTTTGCTTGCTTTAGATTTAGTTTCTGTAGCCATGTCTAAATGTTTTTAGTGAAAAATTTTGTTTTAATATGGAGTAATCAAGCATAAGACTTACCAGCTAGTAATTCTTCCGCTAAATGATAATTATCTATTTGATCGGGATGGAAATCTCTTCTAAAATATTCTCCGAATTGTGAGGCTAATGTTTTTCCTGTATTGTCTTTAAATTTAGTTACAAATTCTCTTATATATTTAGGAATATCTTGGGTTTTGACATCTTTGTCATTTCTTGTTAGCATTGCCGTTCCAACAAGTAAATAATACCATAATCCCATAGTAGCCACCACCATTCCGCTGATACGAAGTGCATAGCTGTCATCTACTTTTTTTAATACATCAAATGGAATAGATTTGTGTTCAATTTCTTCAGCAGCATGCCATAGAAATAAATCTCGCATTTCATCGGGCATGTGTTGGGCAATAGTATCTTTGTTTACAATACCACTTTCTGCCAGCATTGCTGTATAATGCTCCAAGGCTACAGTAATACTAAGGGCTAATTTATTTCCTAAATTATTACGGGTTAATTTTTTGCGCATCCATATTTCTACACCTTGCCACATAGTGCGTCTATAATAATCTACAAACTTCATGGGTTGTATATCTTGAGATTCCATAATATCCCAAAATTTTTGATGTTCAGCAAAATGCGTTCCTTCTTGTCCAATAAAATTATCTACTCGCTTTTTTAGTTCAGGATCATTTTTATATACATCTGCAAATTCTTTTACACTACGAATAAAAAACTTTTCTCCATCAGGAAAAACTAAATGTTGCGCATTCATAAAATGCGTCGCAATTGGATTGTTATTATGCCAGTGTTTGGGAAAAGGTTTTTCAAATTTGAAATTTACTTTCCTAACTTTTGCTTCTGGTTTTTTTGTTGTATTTTTTCCCATAAACAATAAATGTTTATTTCAAAATTAGCTAATACTTTCTCCGTTTATGATATACAATGGTTAATTAGCTGAAATACAATATAGACAAGTGTGGATTAAAATTTAAAACCTTTAAGGAATTCTTCCGTTCTCATTCTTTTTTTTCCTTCTAATTGCAACTCTAATACATTCAGCCATTTATCAGCGCATTTGAAAGATAAAATTGATTTATTATCAGATAAAATTTGAGTTTTTGAGGAAGAATTTTCAGTGTTATTAAATTGTGCTTGTGAAAAATTGACAACTTCTCTATTTATTTCTGCAGCAAATATTTTTAAAATTTTTCCATTTAAATAAGTAAATGCAGTAGGATATGGTGACAAGCCTCTGATTAAATTGTTGATTTCCTCTGCGGTTTTATTCCAATCTATTAAACAAGTTTCTTTGAATATCTTTGGAGCATGTTTTAAAGAGATTTCAGATTTTAGATTTAATATTTGAGCTATTTGTTCCACTTTATTTTCTTCAATTTCTTTAACTGTTTTTAATACCAATCCAGAACCGATGTTCATCAATTTGTCATGGACAGTTCCTGCGTTGTCATTATCTACTATATTTATTTTTTCTTGTAAGATAATATTTCCGGTGTCTATTTCATGTTGCAGAAAAAAGGTAGAAACGCCAGTTTCTTTTTCTCCATTAATAACCGCCCAATTAATAGGAGCAGCCCCACGATATTGGGGCAGGAGAGAAGCATGCAGATTAAAAGTTCCAAATTTGGGCATTTGCCACACTATTTCGGGCAACATACGGAATGCCACTACAATAAAAAGATTGGCTTCTAATGATTGCAGCTCATTAATAAATTCAGGTGCTTTTAATTTTTCTGGTTGGAGTATTTTTAAATTTTTTTCTACTGCATATTTTTTCACGGCAGATTGATTTAATTGTTGTCCGCGCCCGGCGGGTTTGTCGGGTGCTGTAACAACGCCCACCACGTTGTAATTATTTTGTAGTAAAATATCTAAGGAAGGTACCGCAAAATCTGGTGTACCCATAAAAATAATTCGTAACGTTGGATTCATTTTGTAAAAATAAATATTTTATTACGAAAAATAAATTTCATTATTCGAACAGGTATTTCTTTTTATTCTTAATCTTCCATTTTTTTGAGTATCAAATTCGGATAGTCAGTGATAACTCCTGTTAATTGATTTTGCTGCTTATTTATTTTTAATTTTGCTGTTGTAAATGCATCATTAAATTTAATAAAAACACTGTCATTTTTAATTTCATAATTTCCAAAATGTTGGTTTAGTTCAAACATTCCTGTGTAAAAATCATCTTCTCCATTAAAAGAAAAAAAATATGTTTTCATTAGTTCATTCATCTCTGATGGCGACGAACTCGGAAAATTATTTTTTGCCATAATGCGTGCGTATGCGGTATCCATCCAAATCCCTTTAATATCTATAGTGGGATTTGCTTTTTTACAAGAGACTTCTGAAAGAAATGTAATTAAGCCTATAAAAATAAAAATACTACTTCTCATATCATTTTATTTGTTACATAAAGATAGCCTAAATAAAGCAATTTATTTAGGCTAATTATTTAGAGAAATAGATAAAAGGAAACTAACAATATTCTTCGTATGCTGCTACTAAGTTGTCGGCTACCATTTTTGCAGTTTTTCCTTCAATTTGGTGACGCTCTAAAAAGTGAACTAATTTTCCATCTTTAAACAAGCCGATACTTGGGGAGCTTGGTGGGAAAGGGAAAGTATATTCGCGTGCTTTTGCTACAGCAGCATTATCTACTCCAGCAAAAACTGTCATCAAATTTGTTGGATGTTTTGCGTGTTGTGTTGATGCAATGGCTGCCGGGCGTGCATTTGCAGCAGCACATCCACAAACCGAATTAATTACTACTAAAGTCGTGCCTTCTAATGTTAATGCTTTCTCAACTTCTTCGGGTGTTTTTAAAGAAGTGAATCCTGCGTTTTCTAATTCAGCCGCCATTGGCTTTGTCATTTGTTCTGGATACATGTTGTGTTATTTAAATTATTTGTAAAATGTTTTTGTTTTGTAATTAGTATTTAGATTCTTCTCTCACTCTCACTTTCACTCTATAAAAATCCTAATTCTAATTTTGCTGTTTCGCTCATCATTTCTTGATCCCAAGGTGGCTCGAATATAATATCTACTTTTACTTCGCCCACTCCCTCAATATTACTTAATTTTTCTTTTACTTCTGCTGGCAAACTTTCAGCGGCCGGACAGTTGGGCGCTGTTAATGTCATATACACTTGAATATCATTGTCTGCATTTACATTGACTTCATAAATCAATCCTAAGTCGTAAATATTAACGGGGATTTCAGGGTCAAAAATAGTTTGTAATAACGAATAAGCCTCGTCTTGTATTTCTAAAAATGTTTTTTGTGCCACAGTTTCCATTTTTTCTTTATAATTAATATAGATTCGGTTTCAATTGTTTAAAATATTTAGCTGTTTGCTTGATAAGCAATGCTGTATGTTTTCATTTTCTTTATCATACTTACCAATCCATTGGCGCGTGTAGGAGAAAGGTGTTCTTTTAATCCAATTTTTTCAATAAAATATAAATCATTATCCGATATTTCTTTTGGTGTATGTCCGCTCAATACTTTTACTAATAATCCTACTATTCCTTTGGTAATAATAGCATCCGAATCGGCATAGAAATATAGTTTATTTTCTTTCATTTCTGCATGCAGCCATACTTTACTTTGGCAGCCATGAATTCTGTTTTCATCTGTTCTGTATTGCTCGTCTATTAATGGCAATGATTTTCCAAAACTAATTAGATATTCATACTTATCATTCCAATCCTCGTACATGGAAAAATCTTCAATAATTTCATCTTGTATGTCGTTTATAGTTGGCATTAACTCAACATTTTTTTAGCTTTTAAAATACCTTCTTTTAATAAATCAATTTCTTCTTTAGTGTTGTAAAATGCAAACGTTGCTCTGCAAGTTCCAGTAATATTGTAATGTTCCATAATCGGTTGCGCACAATGATGTCCGGTGCGAATAGCAATTCCTTGATTATCTAAAATTACTCCCACATCATACGGATGAATTCCATCTAACAAAAAAGATAAAACAGCCGATTTATTTTTAGCAGTTCCATATATTTTCAATCCTTCAATTTGCGATAACTGTTCGGTAGCATAATCCAATAATGCTGCTTCGTATTGTTGAATGTTTTCCAATCCAATTTTTTGAATATATTCAATAGCAGTGCCTAATGCTATACAGCCTGCAATGTGTGGTGTTCCGGCTTCAAATTTGAAAGGCAAGTCGTTAAATTCTGTTCCTTTAAATGAAACGGTTTTTATCATATCACCGCCGCCTTCAAACGGAGGCATCGCATTTAAAATATCTTCTTTTCCATACAAAATACCGGTGCCTGTTGGTCCATAAATTTTATGCCCTGAAAATACTAAAAAATCACAATCTAATGCTTGCACATCAATTTGAAAATGTTGAATAGCTTGAGCGGCATCTACTAATACTTTTGCTCCATTTTTATGTGCTATTTCAGTGAGTTCTTTCACCGGATTTATTGTTCCTAATGCATTGGATACATAAGTGAATGAAACTAATTTAGTTTTTGGGGTGATGATTTTTTCAGCATCTTCCAATTTAATTGTGCCATCTTCTTGTAATGGAATAACTTTTAGAATACATTTTTTTTCTTCGCACAACATTTGCCATGGCACAATGTTGGAATGATGTTCCATTTCTGTTACTACAATTTCGTCGCCTTCGCCAATAAATTTTTTTCCAAAAGTATAAGCTACAAGGTTGATAGCATTGGTTGTTCCTTTAGTATAAATAATTTCGTGTTCGTGTTTAGCATTGATGAACTGTTGTATTTGTCGGCGTACTTGTTCGTATAAATCGGTTCCAATTTGTGAGAGATAATGAACGCCGCGATGAATATTGGCATACTGATGTTCGTAAAAAAAATTTTCTCTATCAATAACAGCTTGTGGTTTTTGAGTAGATGCACCATTGTCTAAATATACTAATTGCTTGCCACGAATTTTTTCGTTCAGGATAGGAAAATCAGCGCGTATTTGTTGTATATCCATTTGACTTGGTTGAATCATTATCTAATTATATAATTATCGAATAAACGAATTTTTTCAGATTTCAATCTTTAATAATTCTGCAATTTTTAGTTGTAATTTTTCTCTTAATATATTATTTTTTACTTTTTCTAATACCTCTGCTCCATAAGCAAATACTAGCAATCCTCTTGCTGTTTCTTTGCCGATACCACGAGCTTGTAAATAAAATAATTCACTGTCTTCAATTTGAGAAGACGTAGCACCGTGCGAACATTTTACATCATCTGCAAATATTTCCAATTGAGGTTTTGTATAAATAGTGGCATCGTTGCTGAGTAATAAATTTCTGTTACTTTGAAATGCATTTGTTTTTTGTGCCGCTTGTGCAACTACAATTTTACCATTAAAAACTCCAGTTGATTTGCCGCCTAAAATTCCTTTGTATAATTCAAAACTTTCGCAATTGGCAACGTTATGATTTACCAAAGTTCTGTTATCCACGTGCTCTTCATTATTCAATAAATACAAGCCGTTCATGTGTGATTCTGCCCGCTCTCCATTAACATCAAACTGCAAGATATTTCTAGTGATTCCACCGGTTAAAGAGATAGTTGTTATATTACAAATAGATTTTGTTGCTTGTTTTACAAATGTATTATCTGTAATGTTTAATAATGCTCCACCATCTTGAATTTTATACCATTCTACGTGTGCATTTTCTGCCACCTCAATTTGCGTAACGATATTATTATAAGCAGGTGTTGAATCGTCGTTTAAATAATATTCTGCAATTTTTACTTGACTGTTTTTACCAACTTTTATTTTATTTTTTAAATTGATAATTTGTTGAAAATTTTGATTGATGTATAATATTTCTATCAATTCTTCCGAAATAAAATTGTCTTCTATTTCTATAAAAAAACCATCTGAAGCTAAAGCATTATTTAATTCCAAAAGAAAATCTTTGGTATTACTTTCTGTAATATTATTACTGTTCCAAAAGTTTATTTTTGGCTGAACAGTAAGTGTTGAAAGCTCTTGATGAAAAATTCCATTTATAAAAACTATTCTATTTTTAGAAATAGAATTTGCATCTATAAACTCTTGTTCAACCGTAGAGATTTCTTTTATTTCGATAGCAGGTATAAAACCTTTTTGAAGGATTTTATTATAGTAAGTATATTTCCATTCTTCTTGCTTCATCGTTGGGATACCAATGTTTATGGCATTTTGCAAAGACTGCTGCTGATTTTTATCTGAAAGTTGTATGTCTTTTAATTGTTCTATCATTTTAATTCGTTTACGTCATGGCGAGGAACGAAGCCATCTTTTTAATTCAACAGATTGCTTCACTGCGTTCGCAATGACGGTTTTACATTGCTACATTCTCAAACTCTTCGTATCCTTTTTCTTCTAATTCTAAGGCTAAATTTTTATCTCCAGATTTTACAATTCTGCCATCAAACATTACGTGAACAAAATCAGGAACGATATATTCTAAAAGACGTTGATAGTGTGTGATAACGATAAAGCTATTTTCTTTTGTTCGCAATTTATTGACTCCATTTGCCACAATACGCAAAGCATCAATGTCCAAACCTGAATCTGTTTCATCTAAAATAGCTAATTGAGGATTTAGCATGGCCATTTGGAATATTTCATTACGTTTTTTTTCACCACCAGAAAATCCTTGATTCACAGAACGAGATATGAAATCCTTTTTCATTTCTACTAATTCCATTTTTTCTCGCATTAATTTTAAAAATTCGTTGGGCGGCATTGGTCCTTCACCTTTCGATTTTCTGATTTCATTTACGGCTGCTTTTAAGAAATTAGCATTGCTTACCCCCGGAATTTCTACAGGATATTGGAATGCTAGGAAAACACCTGCTTGAGCTCGCTCTTCGGGTTCTAATTCTAATAAATTTTTGCCGTCAAATTCTATTGTTCCTGCCGTTATTTCGTATCCATCTTTTCCAGCTAGTACAGAAGCTAAGGTGGATTTTCCTGTTCCGTTGGGCCCCATAATGGCGTGTACTTCGCCTTTGTTTATATGCAAAGAAAATCCTTTCAAAATTTCTTTGTTGTCTATAGAAACGTGTAAGTTGTTTATTGTTAGCATTACTTTTATTTATTTCACGCAAAGACGCTAAGGAGCAACGAGCGCAAAGGTTACTTATTTATTTATTTATTGTTTTGTATTATCAAATGAACGAATTACCTAATTATCTAATTATCCAACGCTTCCTTCTAAGCTAATTTCCAATAGTTTTCTGGCTTCAACGGCAAATTCCATTGGCAAATGATCCATCACTTCTTTACAAAATCCGTTGACTATCATTGCTACGGCAGTTTCTTCATCTATACCGCGTTGTTGGAAATAAAACAACATGTCTTCTCCAATTTTTGAAGTAGTGGCTTCGTGCTCTACTTTGGATGAATTGTTGCTCACTTCTATATATGGAAAGGTGTGTGCGCCACATTGATCACCCATTAATAAAGAATCACATTGCGAGAAATTGCGAGCATTTTCAGCTTTTTTATGAATTTTCACTAATCCACGATAGGAGTTTTGTGATTTTCCAGCAGAAATACCTTTGGAAACAATTCTACTTTTTGTGTTTTTGCCGATATGTATCATTTTTGTTCCGGTATCTGCTTGCTGAAAATTATTGGTAAATGCCACAGAATAAAATTCACCGATAGAATTATCGCCGGCTAAAATACAACTTGGATATTTCCATGTAATGGCAGAACCGGTTTCTACTTGTGTCCAAGAAATTTTTGAACCATTTCCTTTGCACATTCCACGTTTTGTTACAAAATTATATACGCCTCCTATTCCTTCTTTATTACCGGGATACCAATTTTGAACAGTAGAATATTTG
>JBDKHK010000182.1:0-4322 GCA_039797705.1 Bacteroidota bacterium | reverse complement strand
CCGTAAAGGCAGGATTTAAGTTTAAAGGGGAATTATAAAATTGAGAGAATTTATAATCCTGTCCTTTAGAATAAAAACTAAAAAATAAAATAATTAAAAATAATATTGATTTTTTATTTACGTTTAAATTCATTTGCTTGCTGTATCGTTTTATTAATGAATGTATAAAAACTCCAATACTTTTCCTTTGCGAGTAAATCGTTGTGGAAAATTGGAACTAAATTACCGCTAATTTCTGTAAGTTGATTATAAATAATAAAGAAGTTTTGATGAAGATTTTGGGATTCCGGTGTTTGATAATATTCAAAAGTGGCATCCATAAAACAAGATGGCTGTAATAATAAAGTGGTTGTTTCATTTTTTTCTACATCAAAAAAATAAAAGGGCTGACTGCAACCAGCTCTAAAGCCGCTCCGCTCGGGGTAACAAAGTGAAAAATCTATTTGTATTCCTGCAGATAATAAAGCATTAAAATAAGTGGGAAAACTTATTTTTATAAAATGTTGTCTCGATTTTGAAACCGCTGTTTTTGTTATACTTTTCAAAAGTTTTATTTCTGACTGAATTGTATTTTCTTCCAACGAGTAATAAGATGGATGGATTCCTGTTTCATGCAATGCTGCAATTTTCTGAATTAAATTTTTCAATTCATCACTTGTAGGATTTACATTACTGTTTTGCTTTATTGAATCATTTAATAAAAAAAAGAAAATGGAAGGAAACTTGTGTTGATTTATTTCATTCAATAATTTTTCAAAAATATCATAAGCATCTTTTTGAATATGCATCAAGGATTTTAGTACTTCCGGTTTGAAAACATTGGGCGGTCGCTTTATCCAATTTCTTTCTAAATATTGAAAAGCATTGTCAATATCAAAGGTTGGAATATATTGAAAATGTTGATTTTTAAAAATCAAATTAGGCTGGCGAAGCAATAACTGTTCTTTCAAATAGTTCAACCAATATTCTACTATTGGAGCAAAATTAAAATCGGGATGTGCAAGAATAGAATTAGAAGAAAGGTATCTTCCATGTGCATCTTTTTGATGGGGCAAATATTCTTCGTATCTACTTATTAAATAAAAAATACAAGAAAAAATATCAAACGGCACCTCGCAATTTTCTGTAGTTTGAAAAAAAACAGGTAAATCCGAAACGTGTGAAATAGTTATTTTTTGTGGTTGAATATTTTCTTCTAAAAGTAACCTATGTTGGAAAATTTGATAAAAACCTTCCTGTGAAATATTGGAATAATTGATGTGAAGAAAATTAGAAGAGGTGGCAACTACGGGATTTTCTATAAGATTTATTTCAATACCAAAATATTGATTAAAAATAAAATCTAAGACAAATTTTATTCTGTTGGTAACTTGTGGAGTGTAGATAACTATCAACTTAAAAGACTTTAATGATTTGTATTTTTACATAGATGTCAGCACCATTTCTCATACACTTACCGCAGTTCGAAGGTCCATTTGATCTTTTGTTATTTTTCATCGAAAGAGATGAGTTAAGTATTAACGATATTCCTATCCATAAAATTACAAATGATTTTTTAGATTATGTTCAACATTTGGAGCGTTTAAATATTGAAGTTGCCAGTGAGTTCATTTTAGTGGCTGCAACTTTGATGCGTATTAAAGCAAAAATGTTATTGCCACGCAAAGAATTAGATGAGCAAGGAAATGAAATTGACCCGAGAGAAGAATTAGTACAAGCATTGGTAGATTACAAACGTTTTAAAGATGTGGTGGAGATTTTAAAAGAATTAGAAGGAAACCGTTCTTTGCGATATGCTCGTGGCAATCAGAAAAAGGAAGTAGAAGGATTAATCAAATTATTGGCAGACGAAGCTGAATTGGAAACGATTACACTTTTCAAATTATTAAAAGCTTACCAACGTTCGTTAGACCGTTATAAAACAAAAAACGAAAAAGTCGTTCACAAAATAGATCCGTACAAATATTCTATCGAAGAAGAAAGAGAGAAATTAACTGATTTTGTAAAAGGCAAAAAGAAAGTTTCTTTTAGCGATATTTTTTCTACTTGTGAAAATAAAATTCACGCTGTTTTTAAATTTTTAGGAATGTTGGAATTAATTCAATTGCAAGTAATTTCGATTATTATCGGCGAAGGCAATAATAACTTCTGGCTGACTGCAGAAGTGGCGGAATAAGTATTCCTACCATAAGTACTATTTACAATTAATATTTTTAGGGACATTATAGAATAATCATTATCTTCGATTATGCTAAAAAACAAACTCCTGGTAGTTATTGTATTTTTTATTGCAATGTACTTAAAACCCTTTTCTACTTTTTCGCAACAAGAGTTTAAAGGCTCTGTTGGAGTACGGTTTGGATATGGAATTGGTTTAACCGGCACTTATCATTTACAAAATAATCAAAACATAGAATTTTTACTTCGCTATGGTTATCATGGGTTGATATTGAATAGACCAGGACTTAATTTTCAAGCTTTATACGAAAAACACTGGCAGTTGAGAAGTAGTAATTTTACAGCTTATGTTGGTGGTGGTCCTGCTATTGGCGCCGGTAAAAGAAGTAGTAATAGTCCTACTGTTTATTTTGTATTAGGTGCTTCGCCTATTTTAGGTTTTGATTATACTACACAAAGAACTAAAGTTCCTTTTATTTTAGCATTAGATTATAAACCGACATTCAATGTAGATATGCCAATGAAAAAAGGCGTAAAGACAGACGTAAATTTTTCCTATTATGAAATTGCATTTTCCGTAAGAGTTGGGATAGGCAGAATGGGTAGAAGTTATAAAAAATATAGAAGACGATGATTTATAATCCTCTAATAGTAGAACGAAGGGTTTCTTTTAAATCGGAGCCGCAAGATTTTCTAACTACTTTATGAAACACATTTTTTTTGTAAGCAGATTGGTTATTATAGAATTGCTGGCAGGTTTCACAGTTTTCTATTTCTGCTGTTAATTTATTGGCAGTATGTCTATCCAATTCTCCATCTAAAAGGGAGGAAATTTCTTTTGAAATTTCATTGCAATTGTGTGCTTGTCTTATATGATTCATATCGTTTATTTTTTGAATCCCATTTTTTCTGCGTATTCTTTCAAACTTTCTTTCAAGGCGTTTCGTGCTCTATGCAGCCTTGAGCGTACTGTTCCAATCGGTATATCTAATATTTTAGCAATTTCTTCGTAAGAAAATTCTTCTATATCACACAATAGAATAATAGTTTTAAAATCTACCGGAAGCTTATCCAAAGCAACCGTAATTTCATCTCCCATCATTCCATCAAAAATATCTTCGCGCAAATCAAATGCTACACCTCCTTTTTCCTCATCTGCATCTTGATAAGCAATAATATCTTCGTAATCAACTTTATTTGGCTCTTTCTTCTTTCTACGGTATTCGTTAATAAATCCGTTCTTCAGTATTTTAAACAACCAAGCCTTCGCATTAGTTCCCGAATCAAAAGAATTAATAAAACGAAATGCCTTTAAAAAGGTTTCTTGCACCAAATCGTTGGCATCTTCTTCGTTATAAGTAAGGTGATAAGCAAAATTAAATAAGGCATCTGCATGCGGCAGAAGTTGTTCCTCAAAGAGTTTTTCTTTAGCTAAATTAGAATCTATAGACACTGATGTCATAAAGGTAGAAATATTTTAGAGAGAATAACAGTAAATTTGTATGTTTAGTTTTATAAAATCTATTACTATTCTACCAAAATTACAAATAAAATATGCGCTGATATTCATACTTATAATATGGATAATAGGTCTATTTTTTTCACGCTTTCTACAAAGTGTAGCTACCATTTCATCCTGTTTACTGTTTATACCGTCTATTATAAATCATACAAAAAATTGGAAAAAATATCAAACTTCATTAATTGGAATATCCTTTTTTATCATTGTTTTAGTTTATTTTATACCCATTTTATATTCTCAAAATCAAGTAAGTTTTTGGAATATTTTCAAAAATAAAATTCCATTTCTATTTCTTCCAATGACTATTTTAAGCATTGGATATATAGAAAAAAAATGGACTGACTTACTGACTTATTTGTTCATTATTTGTTGTTTACTATCTTCCATTTGGAGTTATCATCAGTATTTACAAAATATAGACTTATACACTAACTTATACACACACGGACAAGTATTACCAACGTTAATTCACCATATTCCTTTTGCAGTTTTATTAAGTATTGGATTGCTTTTTTCTTTGTTTAATATGTTGAAAAAAATATCTGTAAAAGAGAAAATAGTAAATGCATTTTTTGCTATTTGGCTGTTTTATTTTATTCATGTTTTATCTGTTAGAACTGGT